>JAFAHB010000129.1 GCA_019237435.1 Vulcanimicrobiota bacterium | reverse complement strand
CCGTACGAATCGTATCCGTACGCCGCCGTCGTCGCCCCCGGATAGCCGTAGAACAAGTCGTTGAACGAGCGGTTTTCTTGAACGACGATAACGATGTGCTTGATCTTACGCCGCCAGCTAACGTCCGCGTCGATTAGCGGTTGGAGTGCTGGAGACCGCGCGAAAGGCCCGGACGCAGCCGGCACGGCCGGCACGCCGGTCAGCCCGGCGTTGCCGTTGCACGCGGCCAGCCATAGGAGAACGGGAGCGAACGCGAATCCCCGGCGCGAGCTAATTATCATCGGGTATGTGATAATCCGGAGCCTGATGCAGGAAGTACTCCTTGCTATACGGCGCTTGAATCACGTGGAACGCGCGCGGAGCTCGCCTGAAGTTGAAACAGTCTATCGCCGGCGATTTCGCGCGCGAGTCGCTCTTGGTCAAGCGTCCGAGGCCGAACGTGTCCTCGACGAACTTCAGAAGGCTGCCGTGCTCGTAGTGCACGTGCGAGACGTAGCCCTTCTTCGCATAGGGTGAGATAACGAGCAGCGGCAGACGCATGCCCAGTCCATCGTAATCGACGTACGCCGGCGGCTCGGGATCGTACCAGCCGCCATAATCGTCCCAAAAGATGAAGATCGCGGTCGAATCCCAGTACTTCGACTGTCCGATCGTGTTGACGAGCGACGTGACCCACGAGGGACCGCTATTGGAACCTGACCCCGCGTGGTCGGAGTTGATCCACGTCGGGGTTACCCAGCTGACCGAGCGGAGATTTCCGTTCGCGACGTCATTGAGAATCTGCGAGGGCGGATTGACGATGTCTTTACTCCAATCCTGACCTTCATAAATGTGCTTGATCGCCTGATACGCGATCCACAGCCACGGCTGGTTGGAATAAAAGACCCCGTAAAAGGCCCACGATACGCTGGCATTGTCGAGCTCGTCGCCAAGCGTCATCGGATCCCAACAGACGACCTCCGTGCCGTTGGGAATCTGGCGTTGCGGGCCAACCTCGGGGATTTTGTCGCCCGGGCCGCCGGGACATCCCCACGCGTTGTAAGGGAAATTCACGGCCGACTCGGCCTGGCCCGAGATGATGTACTGATGCGAGATGAAGCTGCTGGCGTCGAAGTTTGAAGCGTACATTTGATCGGCCAATACGTATTGCTTGGCCATGTCGAAGTACGGCTTGGTTTCGGTTTGAGGAACGTAGCCGTACTGCGGATGAGCATAGGGGCATCCGCTGCCGTAACATCCGGTCCACTCGTTGTTGAAGCCGTTGTTTTTGCAGTTCGTGCCGGGAATGCTTCCCGTGCCGTTGCATGCGGCGAAGAATCCGGCGGAATCGTGTTCGAGATCCCAGTTCGTTTCCAGCGGAATCGGCACCAAATCGATCTTGTTGTTGTTGCTGTCGTAACCATACGAAGACGTCGTCGCACCCGGGTACCCTTCGAAAAGGTCGTTGAACGAGCGATTCTCCTGAACGACGATGATGACGTGCTTGATCTTGCTGCGAGCCCCGGCCTCGCGAACGGCAGGCTGCAGTGAGGTTTGCCGGCCGGCAAACGGCAGCGCGGATTGGGCACCCCCCGTCGTGCCTGTGCCGTTGCAAGCCGAGAGTGCGAGGCCAAGGCCGCCGATTGCAATCAGCCGGCTCGGGAGGGCAATGCGATGCACGGGCGTTCTCCTCATTCGTTGTGCGGCAAGCCTATCAGTTGGTGTCGGGCGGGCGAAGGTCGAGGGGCTGGTGCAAGAAGTAGTCCTTGCCGAAAGGCGCTTGAATCACTTGGAATTTGCGTGGAGATCGGTTGAAATCGAAGCAGTCCTTCGCCGGCGAGATCGCGCGGGTGTCGCTGGCGGCGAGGCGCCCCAACTTAAACGTATCTTCGACGAATTTCAAAATGCTGCCGTGCTCGTAGTGCACGTTTGAGACGTGGCCCTTTTTCGCATACGGCGAGATGACGAGCATCGGAATCCGCATTCCCAGCCCGTCGTAATCCTTGTAGACGGGGGCTTCGGGATCGTACCAGCCGCCGTAATCGTCCCACATGATGAAGATCGCGGTCGAATCCCAGTATTGTGACTGCCCGATCGTATTGACGATCGACGTCACCCAAGATGGCCCGGTGTTCGAGCCGCAGCCGGCGTGATCGGAGTTCGCGCACGTCGGAGTAACCCACGTGACGGCGCGTAAATTGCCGTTCGTCACGTCGGTCAGAAATTGCGACGGCGGCCCGATGTTGTCTTTGCTCCAATCGGAACTGTGATAAATATGATTGATCGCCTGATAGGCCATCCAAATTCCGGTGTACGACGAGTATTTCACGCCGTAAAACGCCCAGGAAATCCCGGCACTGTCGAGCTCGTCGCCCAGCGTGGTCGGATCCCAGCAGACCACTTGATAATTGCCGTTCGGCTGGCGAGTCGGCGGGTCTTTAGTCGCTTCACCGATCGTGTCGCCCGAACCGCCGGGACAGCCCCACGAACTCCCGGGATAGTTGATCGAGCCTTGGGCCTGACCTGAGATGATGTACTGGTGCGAGATGAAGCTGCTGGCGTCGAAGTTCGAGGCGTACATTTGATTGGCCAAGACGTATTGGCTCGCCATATCGAAGTACGGCTTCGTCTCAGCGTGCGGGACGTAGGCGTACATCGAGTCCGGATATGGGCAAGAGCCGCCGCATCCAACCCATTCCTTGTTAAAACCGTTCATCTGGCAGTCCGTGCCTGGAATCTTCCCGGCGCCGTCGCAGGCGTCCAAGTACCCGTACGAATCGT
>JAFAHB010000108.1 GCA_019237435.1 Vulcanimicrobiota bacterium | reverse complement strand
CGCTCCCGGTTACCGCTTTCATGAGCGTCGCGACGAAGGCCGGAACGCTCGCCGTCTTCGCACGCTTCATTTACGCCGCGCTGCCTCCCGGCACTGCGGGCGCGCTCTTGACGCCGGTATGGATCGTCGCCGGCATATCGATGATCGCCGGCAACGTCGGAATGCTCGCGCAGCAAAATCTGAAGCGGCTGCTCGGCTATTCGGGCGTGGCGCAAGTCGGCTACATTCTGGTCGCAATGGCCGGAACCACGCCGCTAGGCCTGCGCTACGCGCTCTACTATCTGGTGGCGTACGCCTTCATGAACCTTGGAGCTTTTGCGGTGGCGGCGGCCATTTCCGGTGAGGCCGAAGAAGGGTCGCACCTCGCAAACTATCGCGGCTTGGGCCGTCGCCGCCCGTGGCTTGCGGCGGCGATGACGGTCTTTCTGCTTGCGTTAGCCGGTCTACCGCCGACCGCGGGATTTCTCGGGAAAATTCTGATCCTGTCGAGCAGCGTGGCGAGCGGCTACGTGTGGCTGGGTGCGCTGCTGATCGCCGGAACCGCGATCTCGCTGTATGCATATGCGAAAGTCATTCGAGCGATGTATGCGCGCGAGGAAGGTGAGCTGGGCGACGTACGCCCGTTCGTGCCGCTGATTTGGACGAGCGCCGGCATTTGCGCCCTGCTCGTCGTTGCCATGACTTTCTATCCGCTGACGCCGAGCAACGTTCTGCCGCTCGTGCGCTGACCGTGCCTAGCCTAGGCTTACGGTCACGCTCCGCTTGGGCGGTGCGCTATAGTAGCGTTGAGGTGCTTAGCATGATTGCTCGAAAGCTCTGGGTCCTTGCCGCGCTAGCGCTGCCGCTCGTCGTGGCGATCCCCCTTCCGGCGCCGGCGGGCTCGGCCGATACCGTCATCCTGACGCCCGACGCGCACAAGATTGCGGACCAACAGGCGGCGATCACGTACGCGCGCGAGCTCATCGCGTCCGGCGATATGGATCGGGCGGTGGCCCAGCTGGCAGATTTCGTAGCGACGCATCCCGACGCTGCGGAAGCGGCGCGTTTCCTGGGCGATCTGTACTATCGCGAAGGGCGATTCGATCGCGCGGAGACCACCTACAAGGAGCTGCTGGCGCGCAATCCCCACGACAAGCAAACCCACAATCGCCTTGGAGTAGTCTATGCGACGGAAAATCGCGTCGACGAGGCGATCGTGGAGTTCCAAGACGCGTTGCCCGGAACGGATTCCATCCGCGATCTCGTCCTACTGCACTTGCGCAAAGGCGATCTGAAGCAATACGAGTCGGAAATGGTGCGCGCGGCCAACAGCGATCCCAACGACGCGGACCTTCAGGAAGAGCTCGCCGAGATCTACGAAACCGTTCATCACCCCAACGAAGCCATCGTCTATTTCCGGCGTGCGCTCGACAGCGACTCGCGTTCGATTGCGGCGCTCAACGGGTTGGGAATGGCGTATCTGGATCTGCACGATCCAACCGCCGCGACGCAGTATCTCGACGATTGCCTCAACGTCGATCCGATCAACTATGCGTGCTTGGACAATCTCGGCGTCGCGCGCATTCAGGCCGGATCGTACGACGAAGCCACGGCGGCGTTTAAGAAGGCGCACCGTCTGGAGCCCGAGCGCCCGGAGGCCATCGTCAACTTCGGCTATCTCGAAGACATGCACGGCGATTGGAAGCGCGCCGTCGCGTATTACGTAGAGGCGATCGCGGTCAATCCGTACGTGCCGGAATCCTACGTGAACCTTGGAATCGACTACGAACACAACGGGCTCTATTCGCTCGCGCAGTCCGCGCTGCTCAGGGGCGTTGCCGCAGTGCCGTACGACGGACGCGTGCGCTATCTGCTCGCGCGAGCCTACGCCGCGCAGGGGCAGAAAGCGCTAGCGCTGGCGCAACTCAAAGCCGCGCAAGCATCGCTGGATCCCGACGTCGCCGAAATCGCCAAACAAGAATCGGCGCGGCTGATGCAGTCTTCGGCCTCAACCCCGCAATAGCTTAGTCGTCGGCGAGGCGTTATTACGTGCGGGCGATGCAGTCGATCTCGACACGCGCCCCGCGCGGCAGCGCCGCCACGGCGACCGTCGAGCGCGCGGGCTTTCCAAACGCGAAGTATTTTTCGTAGACGGCATTGACGGCGGCAAAATCCTTCATGTCGATCAAGTAGAGCGTCGTCTTCACGACGTCTTCGTAGTGGTAGCCGGCGGCGCAAAGAACGGCGCCGAGATTTTCGATGGCGCGCTCGGCTTGGGCCGCGATATCGCCGTCGACGAGCTCGCCGCTGTGCGGATCGAGTGGAATCTGCCCGCTGCAGTATAACTCGCCGCCGCATTGCACGGCCTGACTGTAGGGGCCGATCGGCTTCGGCGCGTGATGCGTGAGGACGTGCTCGGCTTTCATGCTTCACTCTCCCCCCCTCGACTCCGCTCGGGGTGACGCGCTTGGGATGACACGCTCATCGCCAAAGGCGGAGTCATCGTGCCTTTGAACGCCATCGGCGGTTCTTCGATGCCGAAGTTCGCGTTGTAGAGGGTATCGACGCGCGCGACCTCGTCGGGCGTGAGGGCCGGCGCCTCGGGCGCCGCGGCGAACTCGGCGAGCTGTTCCCGGTCGTAGATGTTCGGCAGCACCGTCATAACGCGCGGCTCCGCGAGGAGCCAAGCAATCGCGGCCTGGCCGAGCGTCCGGTCCTTGCGCTCGAGAAAGCGCAGCCGGCGCACCTTCTCGACGCCGTTGACGAGCCATTCGCGCGGCCGGTGACGGCGGTGGTCGTTCTTAGGGAAAGTCGTTTCGGCGGTGTAATGTCCTTCGAGCAGTCCGCTCGAGTGCGGAACGCGAATCATGTAGCCCGTGTCCGCGTCGCCGTCGTAGGCGGCGCGTATTTGCTCGTTGCCGGGATACTGCTCGAGCATGTTCCAAATGATCTGCAGCGTTGCGACGTTGCGCCGGCGCACCGCATCGACCCCCTCGTACAGCCAACCGATTGCGGGTCCAAGCGCGACGCCGTACATGCGCACCTTGCCCTCGCGCCTGAACGACTCGAGCAGCTCCCAGAGGCGGTCGTCGTCAATCTGCTCCATTCGAGCGTTGTGCATCTGGTAGATGTCGACGTAATCGGTTTGCAAGCGGCGCAGCGAAGCCTCGAGTGCCGCGCGCACGAACGGCGGCGAGAAATCGTGCGGGAGCTCGGACTGCCCGCGACGCTCCCGCGCGGCGCTTGAAAAGTCGTAGCCGAACTTCGTCGCATAGACGACGCGATCGCGCCGGCCGGCGAACGCTTTGGCGAGCTGCTCTTCGCTGCGACCGTTGCCGTACGTGTCGGCGGCATCGTAAAGCGTGATGCCGAGATCGCTGGCCGCGTGCAGCATTGCGACGGCTTCATCGTCGCTTTTTTCGCCCCACCATCCCGTCGACGTCGTCCAAAGGCCAAAACCGATTTCGCTGACCGTGACGTCGCTTCGAGGGTATGTGCGGTACTTCATATACGGGCCTTCTCCGTCTCCATCGCCAACGCTCCTCCCATGGAGAGCGGCCCACGAGCGCATTTCGAGCGCGTTGGAGAATGGATCCAGCGGTACTTCGACGATCCCGAAGCCTTCAGGGTCATGCCGCGGACCCGCCCCGGCGACGTCGTTGCCGCGCTCCCTCCGGAAGCTCCCGAGCTCGGCGAGCCATTCGACGCGATCTTTTCCGACTTCGAACGCGTCATCGTGCCGGCGACCACGCATTGGAATCACCCGGGCTTCTTCGGTTACTTCGCAACGAGCGCGGCGCCCGCGGCAATCGCCGCCGAGGCCTTAGCGGCGACACTCGACGTAAAAGCCATGTTGTGGCGCGCGTCACCCGCCGCGACCGAGCTCGAGGAGGTGACGATGCGATGGCTCGGGCGCCTCCTCGGCGTGCCGGCGGAGTGGAGCGGCATCATCTACGACACGGCCTCCGTCGCCGGATTCACGGCGCTCGCCGCTGCCAGAGAATCGGTCGATCCAACGATCCGCGAAGACGGATTGGCGGGCTCGTCGGCGCCGCT
>JAFAHB010000040.1 GCA_019237435.1 Vulcanimicrobiota bacterium | reverse complement strand
CGTCGACGGCCGTCGGCTTGATGCGCCCCGTTACTTGCTTTCCGGCGACGAATTGGCCGTCAAGTTCTATGCCGAACCAATCGCCGAACTCGCGCGGATCGATCAGCGCTCGCCAAACCCGCTCACGCGGCGCTCGTAAGAAAATCGATTTTTCGACGCGATCGGTTGACGAAATCATGAGCAACCTCCTAGTTGCCCATTATAGTACCACCGACCCATGAACAAATGCAACCCCCGGGTTGCAATTTAGCCGGACAGCCAGGTAAGGGCGGTGGCGAGTTGCAAACATGGGCGCATGACGAAGGTCAGCCGCGCGCTGCGGCCATTCATCGCCGCGGCGCTCTGCTTACTCGTGCCGAACGGGTGGGTCGGCGCGACCGCGCCCGGCGACGGCATTCACAAGATTCAACACATCGTCATCATCATGCAGGAAAACCGTTCCTTCGACAGTTATTTTGGAACGTTTCCCGGTGCAGAGGGCATCCCGATGCGTGACGGCGTGCCGCAAGTCTGCGTTCCCGATCCCCGAAGCAAAACTTGCGTGCGTCCCTATCACGACATCAACGACGAGAATACCGGCGGACCCCACGGAGCCAAGGCGGCAGATCTCGCGATTGACGGTGGAAGGATGGACGGTTTCATCGCCCTCATGGACGAAGCGCCGGCGACAGGCGGCTGCCCAACCGACATTCCCACGTGCGTCGTGAAAGGTCACGAGCGCTCCGTCATGGGGTATCATACGGCGCGCGAGCTGCCCATCTACTGGTCTTACGCTCGAAACTTCGTCTTGCAGGATCATATGTTCGAGCCGATCGCCTCCTGGAGTCTGCCGGCGCATTTATACATGGTCTCGGAATGGGCGGCGAGCTGCGCGATCGTCGGCGATCCGATGAGCTGCAAGCGCGAACGGCAATATTTCCACGAGCAAGACTTTCCTCGCGATCTTTTTGACAAGTCGTCACCGCAGATCGCCGGTCGACCCGAGTATCCGTGGACCGATTTGACATATTTGCTGCACGCACACGGCGTATCGTGGGCATACTACGTCATGGACGGCTTCGAACCGGATTGTCTGGGCGATCAGAGCAGCTGTGACCTTCGTCCGCAGAGCGCCCGAACGCCGGGCATATGGAACCCGCTCCCGTCATTCAGCGACGTGAAGCAAGGCGGCCAACTTGCAAACGTCAAGGACACGAGTTTGTTTTTTAGGGACCTCAATGACGGAAAACTCCCCGCGGTCGCGTGGCTTACGCCGGGAAATCGCTACAGCGAGCACCCGCCGGGGCGCGTTAGCACCGGGCAAGCTTACGTAGCCGGCATCGTCAACGCGGTGATGCGAAGCCCATATTGGAACTCGACGGCCGTCTTCGTGAGCTGGGATGACTGGGGCGGGTTCTACGACCACGTCGTGCCGCCGCGGATCAACTGGTTTGGCTACGGCCTGCGCGTTCCCGGTCTAGTCATCAGCGCGTATGCGCGCAAAGGCTTTATCGACCATCAGATCCTGAGCCACGACGCTTACGTCAAATTCATCGAAGACGATTTCTTGGACGGCCGGCGGCTGGATCCGAAGACTGACGGGCGCCCCGATCCGCGCGAATCGGTTGCCGAAAATGCGCCGCAACTCGGCGACCTCCGTAACGACTTCGATTTTTCGCAAGCGCCGCGGCCGCCGCTCACCGTACCGGGTGGCATCGGGCCGCCTTACAAGCCCGGCTATACCGGACCGCCGTGACGCAGCCTTGGTTAAACGACCCGAACGATCGCCATCATGCCTCGGTCTTCGTGAAAAAGCATGTGGCAGTGGAAAACGAACGTTCCGCGCGGCACGTTGCGGAAGTCAAGCAGAATCTTGGTGATGCGAGGCTTGACCAGCGGATAGTTCGGATCGCGTTTGTTGGCCAGAAGCGTGCCGACCGGAACGAAGACCGTGTCGGTCGTGACGGGGATCCCGGCCCAGCTCCTCTCCTGCACGAACGTCATCTGATGGATATGAAACGCGTGCGACTCCATCGTCGCGTTGATCAGATACCACTCTTCGATGCTGCCGCGCTTGACCACGACGTCGGCGTCGGACGGGAAATCCGAATTGGGCGCGTAGACCGGCCAAAATGGATGCTCGTGAAACGCCGGATTGCTCGTCTCGGTGATGTAAAAGCCGTCGTGCGGCTCGATCAGCTCCGTTGACGTGATGCGCGGGCCGCACGGCGACGGGCGAGCAGTCTGCTCCGAGCGATAACCGGCTTCGGCGCGATGCGGGGCATCGAGAACACGAGCAGCAAGACCGCCAACAGAACGAAGCGTCTACCCTCCAAATCGCACTCCCATCAACTCGATGACGTTTTTGGATGGGTCGCGTACGTAGAGTGAGAGGCGCTTTTCGCCGGCATCGTTCTCGACGCGCTCCTCGACGATCGCGACCCCGTGCGCCGCGAGGTGGCTCCGCAGGGTCCGATCGTTTGCGTCGACCCGAATAGCGATGTGATCGACGTTGCGCCCACCCTCGACCGGCGGCCGCGCCCAAGCGCCTTCGGGCACCGACGTATCGACCAGATCGAGGTGCGACTCCCCGACGCGTAATTCAGCCATCCCATACTGGAGAAGACGTGACTCAACGCGCGCACCCAGCACTTTCTCGTAGAACTCCAGCGCCGGACGCATTCCGTCCACCAATAGCAGCACGTGCTCGATCCGCTCGAGGCCAAAAGGCCGCAAAGGAGTTTCCAAACCGTGAGCGCTTTTGGGCCTGAGGTCGCTTGTTACCTTTGTTACGCAGGGTTTTTGACGGCGCGAGCGCGATATCGCCGCATGAAGCACGTTTTCCTTGCCGTTGTCGCGGCATCCGTAATTCTCATGCCTCCTGCGACCCGGGCGGCAACTTCAAGTTCGCCGGCGCAGCAGCTCGCCAGCAAATTGAGTTGGCGCAGCATCGGGCCATACATCGGTGGACGTTCGGTGGCCGTTGCGGGAGTTCCGAGCGAGCCGAACCTGTTTTACTTTGGCGGCGTTCAGGCCGGTGTTTGGAAGAGCACCAACTACGGTCACAGCTGGACGAATATTACGGACGGCAAGATTCCCGGCACGGCGAGTGCGATCGGCGCTCTCGCGATCGCCCCGTCGAATTCGAACGTGATTTACGCCGGCACCGGCGAAGCCGACATCCGCCAAGATTTCGACACCGGCGATGGCGTCTACAAAACGACTAACGCGGGAAAATCGTGGTCCTACGCGGGCCTGCGCGAGACGCACATGATCACCAAGCTCGTCGTCGATCCGCGCAATCCCAACATCGTTTACGCGGCCTCGATGGGACACGTCTTCAAGCCGAACCCCATGCGCGGCATTTTCAAGACCACCGACGGCGGTACGACGTGGCGCAAAGTGCTCTTCGTCGACGACAACACCGGCGGCGTCGATCTATCGATGGATCAACGCAACCCCAACGTGCTGTACGCCGCGACGTGGCAGGCGCAGCGAGAGCCCTGGACACTGATCGACGGCGGCCCCGGCAGCGGCCTCTACAAGACGACCGACGGAGGGGCGCATTGGAAGAAAATTTCGAATAACCCCGGGTTCGCAAGCGGTATTCTGGGCAAAATCGGCGTGAGCGTCGCGCCGGCGAATTCGAACGTCGTGTATGCGATCGTTCAAGCGCGCGACACCGGCGGCGTCTATCGCTCGAACGACGGCGGCTCGACCTGGAAGCGCGTCAACGATCAATGGAAGCTTCGCCAGCGCGCTTTTTACTATACGGCAATCTTCGTCGATCCCACCAACCCCGAAGTCGCTTACGCACCCAACGTCAATGCGGTCTACAAGACGACGGACGGCGGAAAAATTTGGAAGGGCTTAC
>JAFAHB010000217.1 GCA_019237435.1 Vulcanimicrobiota bacterium | reverse complement strand
TCGATTTCTTCGAAGAGACGAAACAGGCGCTGGCGGGCGTCGATGCGGCCGTGGTCGTCGTCGAAGCCGATCCCGGACGCGTCGCACAATCGCAGGCCATCGTCGATCATCTCGAAACGGCGCGCACGCCGCATATCTTCGTGATTAACAAGATGGACCGCCCCGGCGCCGATTTTTCACAAACGCTCGCCGCATTGCAGGCGGCGTACGGGCGGCACGTCGTCGCCGAGCAGCTTCCGATCGGAAGTGCGGAGAATTTTCAAGGATACGTCGACTTAGCGCACATGACCGCCCATCGCTTCACCGGCGAGCCCGGAAGCGGACTGTTTGGCGAGAAGGGCGAGCCGATTCCGGCCGACCTTGAAGAACAAGCGCATCAGCTTCACGTGCAGCTTCTCGAAGCCATGGCCGATTTCGACGATCACTTGATGGAGGAGCTGCTCGAAGGTGTCGAGCCGCCCATCGACGAGGTCGAGCACGATCTTTGCAGCGAATGCTCGCACGACCAGGTCGTTCCCGTCCTCATTGCCGCAGCCGGCTCGGGAGCGGGTGTTGCGGCGATCGTCCGTGCGATCGAAAAGTGGTTTCCCTCGCCGGCCGACTCGCCGCATGTCGATGCGGAAGGCCGGCCAATTGCAGCGGACCCCGGTGGGCCGGTCGTAGCTCGCATCATCAAGACGTCAATTCACCCGCAAAGTGGAAAACTCTCGATCGCGCGCATTCTCTCCGGCACGGTCAAAGCCGATGCAACGCTGACCAACGTCAGCAAACGCGACGAAAAAGTTCGTCTCGGCGGACTCTTCCGGCTGCAGGGAAAGAAACAAGAGGCGATTCCCGAGGCGGGCCCGGGAACCGTCGTCGCTCTCGGACGACTCGATACCGTTTCGACCGGCGACACGCTGACTTCTAACGGCCACAAGGTTCTTCTGCCGCGCGTCGGCGTGGCCGAGCCGGTCTTCGCGGTGGCAATCAAACCCAAAGAGCGCATCGACGAAGCGAAGATCTCGCAGATGC
Organism: Vulcanimicrobiota bacterium; assembly: GCA_019237435.1. Lineage (GTDB taxonomy): Bacteria > Vulcanimicrobiota > Vulcanimicrobiia > Vulcanimicrobiales > Vulcanimicrobiaceae > Cybelea. Next base: position 4,664 of record JAFAHB010000217.1, on the reverse strand, counting down.
TCGCGCGCATCGTGGACGAGGATCCTGCGTTGCGCCTCGAGCGCGCGGACGTTACCCACGAGCTGCTATTGCTCGGCAGCGGCGAGCAGCACGTTTCGATTGCGGTCGAGCGCCTCGCGCGCAAGTATAAAGTCGAAGTCGAGAAGGCCGCGCCGACGATTCCTTATCTCGAAACGATCACCGGCGCCACCGAGGTCCATTCGCGCTACAAGCACCAAACCGGCGGCCACGGTCAGTTCGGCGACGTGTGGCTGCGATTCGAGCCGCGGGAGCGCGGCGCAGGCGTGACCTTCGAAGAGAAGATCGTCGGCGGCGTCGTTCCGCGACAATTCATTCCTGCCGTCGAAAAAGGCGTGCGCGAGGCGCTCCTGCACGGCGCGAGCGGTTATCCGGTAACGGACCTGCACGTGACGCTCTTCGACGGTCAGTATCACGATGTCGATTCGAGCGAGCAATCGTTCAAGACGGCTGCCGGTATGGGCGTGCGAGAAGCGCTCCCAAAATGCAATCCCGTCGTGCTGGAACCGATTGCTTTCGTGTCGGTTACGGTTCCGACATCGTACACCTCGGCAGTTATTCAGCAAATCACCGGCAAACGCGGACAGATACTCGGCATGAATCCTGCGGAGAAGTCCGGCTTTGACGTCATCGAGGCGTACGTCCCGGCAGTCGAATTGTCGCGTTACATCACCGAGCTCCGCACTGCGACGCAGGGCCGCGGCACGTATGGCTGGCGCCACGAACGTTACGACCCGGTCCCAGGCGGCCGCGTGGCGCCGAAGGCAGCGGTCTGAAGCGACGTGAGGGGCGGATTACGGCGGGCGAGGGGGCTCTGACGCGAGCGCCATTGACAGGAGGTCATAATTTTCCTTAGCAGGTGGCACGAGCGCGGAGCAGCAGGAGCGGAACATGGATGTGAAGCGACGAGCGGCCCCAAGCACGATGTAATCCGCGCCGTAACGTCGCTTGGAATCGCTGCTTCTGTTCTCGCCGGTTGCAGCAAAGTCGGGAGTGGCCCGACGGGTGCGCGGCATTCGTGGAGTCAAGCTGGATTCTTGCGCGTTGCGATCGCAACGGATTTCAAGACGCTCAACCCGCTGCTCAATTCCAACACCGCCGATGGCTTCGTCGATCGGCTCATGTTCGAGCCGCTGATCAGCGCCGACTCCAAGGGCGATCCGGTCCCAATGCTTGCGGCGCAGGTGCCCACGCTCGAGAACCATGGCATCAGCCGCGATGGCTTGATCATTACCTATTACCTGCGCCGAAACGCTAAGTGGACCGACGGCGTCCCGGTAACGTCGGCAGACGTGAAATGGAATTGGCAAGCCATCATGAATTCCAACAACGACGTTATCTCTCGGCATGGTTACGATTACGTCGCTCGCATCGATACGCCGAACTCATATACTGCCGTCGTGCATCTCAAGAAACCGTTCGCGCCGTTCGTCGACACGTTTTTCGCGGAGAGCGATCAACCATATATGATCGCGCCAGCGCACGTTCTTTCCCGCTACCCGAATATCAATCAGCTGCAGTTCAACAGCAAACCAACCGTAAGCGACGGACCGTTCAAGTTCGTCGAATGGGCGCGCGGCGATCACGTGTCGTTTGTGAGAAACGACCGGTTCTTCCTCGGGCGCCCGGCACTCGGCCGCGTGGAAATAAAAATCGTTCCCGACGAAGATACGGCGATCAACCTTCTTCGCACGCACTCGATCGATTATATGTTTCAGGCCTCTATTCAAAACTACGAGGTGCTGCGCAACTTGAGCGACGTTCGCATCGTCTGGGTTGACGCCAACGGTTACACGTACGTTCAGCTCAACGTCTCGCGGCCTTACCTGCAAGACCCTCGTGTCCGTTCCGCAATCGCCTATGCCGTCGACAAGAGCGAGCTTATACGCTCGCTGACCTTTGGCACCCAAACCGAAGCCACCGCCGACATTCCTAACTGGATGTGGGCGTTCAACCGCTCCGTGCGCTCCGCGCCGCACGACCCGCTGCAAGCCCGCCGGCTGCTGCGGGAAGCGGGATGGAGTTCGGGACCTGACGGGATCATGCAAAAGAACGGCCAGCGGCTGGTCATCGCCATCGTGACGAATAATTCCAGCGTGACGCGCCGCAAAGAGGCGCTGGAGGTTCAAGCGATGCTGCGCGAGGTCGGCATCGAAGCCGAAATAAAATCGTATCCGGCCGACGTGCTCTTCGCGCCGGCGGGCATGGGCGGCATCTTACAGCTCGGCAGGTTCGACATGTCGGTCAGCGGATGGTTTGCGGGCATCGATCCGGACGACAGCACCCAGTTTACGTGCGAAAACTTTCCGCCGGGCGGTTACAACTATTCGCGCTATTGCAATCCCGAGATGCAGACCGCTCAAGCCGTTGCACTGACGCACTACGATCGCGCCTCGCGCAAAGGCGCCTACGGGCGAATTCAAGAGCTGCTCGTGCGCGACAATCCCGCGCTCTTTATCTACTGGTTGCGGCAAATGGAACCGATCAGTGTCGATTTTCACGGCTTCGATCCTAATCCCGTCGAGGAATCCTGGAACGCCTGGCAGTGGAGCATTTAGGGCTCTCCGAGCTTACCTGGCTGCGTAAGATCATCGCGCAGCGCGCGCTGACGCGCGGCGACTACATGCTGGCCGGGGGCGTCCGCAGCGATTATTACATCGATAAGTTCCGTCTCTTCTCCGATCCGCACGTGCTGCGGCGGATTGCACGGCTCTTCGCGCCGGTCATTGCCGAGGTCAACCCCGATATCGTCGGAGGAACCGAGCTCGGCGGCGTCGTCATCGCGACTGCAGTTTCGCAAATGTCCGGCCTTCCGCTGCTCGCGGTGCGGAAAAAACCCAAAGCTTATGGGGCGTTCGCGAATGAGTACGTCGAGGGTCCCTACGACCCCGGTCAGCGAGTTTTGCTCCTCGAAGACGTCGTAACCAACGGCCGCGAGCTTTTGACGGCGGCAGCGCGTTTACGCGAGCTCGGCTTGACCGTTACTCCCTATGCGGTAATCAGCCGAGGCCTGGCGCCGGTTCGAGCGTTGATCCAGTTCTCGCTGCCCGCCGGCGATCCGAAGACCGACAACTAGACGACAGCGGAAAACCCGTCGTGCGCCGCGTCGACTCGACCGGAGAAATGTTGCTTTGCAGCATGCACGAGCGATTGCGGTGCAACCGCCGCCGGATAATGCGTTAGCAGCAGACGCTCCGCTTGGGCGCGCTGCGCCATCGTGCCGGCCTCTTTTGCGGATGAGTGACCGCGATCGTTGGCATCCTCGACACCAACCCCGAGGGCGGTTTCGCACAGAAACAGCGAAGTTGCCCGCGCCAGCTCGACGACCGCATCGCACGGCGCGGTGTCGGCGGAGTACGTGATGCTGCGTTCTCCAGATTGCGCGCGTATTGCATACGCGTCGACGTAATGACGCGTTTGTCGAAAGCGAATCGACACGCCGCGCACCGTGAGCGTCTCGCCGGGATCGTATTCGCGCACCACAAAGAGGCTATCGAAAAAGTCTTCGGGCGCGTCGGTCGATACGGCTCGGCGGAGCGCCCCCAGCGATCTTTTTCCGCCCGGCGGCAGCCATAGCGCGAGCCGCTGCTCGAACGGAAGGTGTCCGTACTTTAACGCGTACCGAAAGGGAACCACGTCGAAGAAATGGTCGGCATGCATGTGCGAAATGACGATCGCATCGACTCGCCGGTAATCGATCGCGAGCTGGAGCTTTGCGAAAGCGCCGCTTCCAAGGTCGAAGAGCAGCGCAGTCTCGCCGGCTCGAATAAGATAGCAGCTCGAAGCCTCCCCGGGACGCGGCATCGCGGGGCTCGATCCGATGACGTCGAGGGTCAGGGAAGCGATGCAAGCACCTCTTCGGCGTGCTCGTTCACGTTGACTTTCGGCCAGACTCTGACGATGCGGCCCTCGGCGTCGACGAGAAAGGACGATCGCGCATTTACGCCGAGCGCTCGATAGAGCTTCGACTCCGTATCGGCCAGCAGCGTGAACGGAATCGCGTACTTCTTCTTAAAGCGCTGGTGCGACTCGACGGAGTCGCGGCTAACCCCGACGATGCGAGCCTTCTTCTTTTGAAACTCCCCGTAAGCATCGCGAAATTGCGAGGCTTCGCTGGTGCAGCCGGGCGTGTCGTCCTTAGGATAAAAGTACAGCACTAACGGAGCGCCTAAAAAATCCGTCGTCGAGACGGTAGCGCCTTGATCGTCCAAAACCGTCACCGCCGGTAGTCGATCGCCTTCGCCAAGCATTTATCGCCCTTTCTAGAAAACGGTCGAGTGATCTCTGAGCCGCATCCATTGGCCGTCGCCCTCATCGAACGCCTGCAGCCACAACCCGAAATCCGTATTCTCGATTTTGCATCGGGGAGCGGCCGCAACGGGGAGGCGCTGCGCCGCGCCGGCTTTACCGTCGTTTCGATCGACGATCGCCGGGCGGCATCGGACGATCCAGCCGGCGGTATCGCAGGAGCCTTCGACGCCGTTATCTCGACCCACGGGTTGCTTCATGGAAACGTCACGTCGATCGCGGCGCGCGTGCGCATCGTTGCCGGTACTCTCAAGCACGGCGGCTTGCTGCACGCAACCTTCGGATCGGCGCACGACGCTCGCTTCGGGCGCGGCAGGCGAATCGACGACGCCACGTTT
>JAFAHB010000189.1 GCA_019237435.1 Vulcanimicrobiota bacterium | reverse complement strand
ATGACGATATCGACGCCGTACATCTCGTCGTCGGGGAACATCAGCCCGCAGTCGACGACTACGAGATCGTCGTTGGTTTCGACGACAGTCATATTGCGTCCGATCTCGCCGCAGCCGCCCAGCGGAACGATGCGGACGAACGGAACCGACGGAGGAGCGGGGACGGCCAGCGTGTCGGTGCTCACCCGCGGTGCTTTTTCCTCGCATTCTTGCTCCCCCGCGCGTTCGCAGTGAATTGCGCAGGGGAGGTTGATCATGATCAAGCCCGTTGCTTTGGCTGCGATTCTACTGGCGGCGGCTCCGGCGAACCCGCAGTCGCCCGCTCCAACGGCGTCGGCGACAAGTCCCGCGCCTCAGCCGCTCACCCCGGACGAGCTCTTTTCGAGGCGGGCGCTGCGCCGTGCTCGTCTGTTGATTCAAATGCGGCTGCTGCAACTGCGCGACGAGCAGTTGGAGTGCGTCCGCGATGCGCTCTTGCGGCGGCTGCCCGACGCGCTGTGGCAAGAGGAACCCGAGCCCTCGCGCGGCGCCGCCGACGCGGCCTCGGCGGCCGCTCGGTGCGGGCGGCTCCTTCGGTTCTAGCAACCCAGGCCTTGCCGCGACGCGCGGCGTCCACCATTGGCTAACAACCATCTGCGACTTTTTGGCGTTACTCGGGTAGAGGGTGGGAGAGAACACCCGCCACGTAACGGAATAAGTTTGAGATGGTGAATAGTCGAATATTACCTACGCTGATCATCGGTCTAGTCGGCGCAGTCGTTGGAAGCTTCTTGATGATGCTCTACTCGAGCAGCCATTTCGGCGGCGCCACCGGCGTGGACCGAACTCCGCCGGCAATCGCCGCCGTACCCTTGAGTGGCGTGAGCGACCAAGATCGCATCGTGAGCGCAGTCAAGCGGACAAAGGGCTCGGTGGTCGCGATCACCGAGGAAGTCAACGGCCAGGAAGTGATGCCCGCCGACCCCTTCTTCCAGCAATTCTTTGGAGGTCAGGGTCCGAACATCGTTCAGCCGTATAAAGGAGAGGCCTCGGGTTCGGGCTTCGTCCTCGACTCGAATGGCGACATCGTAACCAACGCGCACGTGCTTCAGCCGCCGTCCGGAGGGCGAGTTACGAAGTTGACCGTCATCTTCGCCAACGGCGATCGCGTGCCGGCGCACGTCGTCTCGTATAATCTCGCAGCCGACGTCGGCATCCTCAAAGTCGATCACTACGCCAAGCTTCCGCCGCCGCTTGAGCTCGGTGATTCCAGCAAACTCGAGGAGGGGCAGTGGGCGATCGCGATCGGCGAGCCGCTGCAGCTGCAGCAAACGGTTACGGTCGGCGTCGTGTCGGGGTTCAACCGTTCGGAGCCGATCCCGACCGAGAACGGCGGCGAGATCGATTTCAAAGGCTTGCTGCAAACTTCCGCTCCGATCAATCCGGGTAACTCAGGCGGCCCGCTTATCGACATGGACGGCCAAGTGATCGGGATGAATCAGTCGACGGTGAAGTCGGCGTACGCCCAGGGTATCGGATTCGCCATCCCTTCTAATACGGTGCGCACCGTCGTTGCCTCGCTCCAGCGCAATCCCGGCGAGCATCAGGGCACCGACACCGGTTTCCTCGGGATCTACATGGCCAACCTCACCGCGGGCATCAAGAATCAGATCGGCTACAACGGCAGCGGCGGGGTTGCCGTGCAACAGGTTTTTTCGGGCTCGCCCGCCGACAAGGCCGGCATCCAACCGGGCGACGTGATCCTGCAGGTGGACGGCAAGGAATTCGACTCGATCAAGGATCTGCACGACTACATCGCATCGAAGAAGCCGGGCGACGTGATTCGGCTCAACGTCTGGTCGCAAGGCATGAAGAAGTTCGTCGCGATCCGGCTCAGCGAGACGCCGGCCGAGCAACCGCTTTCCGTCGAGCAGCAGCAACAGCAACAGCCCGAAGAGCAGCAGCCCTAGAGAGGCCCGCCCCTCGTCCTTCGACTTCGCGCCTACGGCGCTCCGCTCAGGATGACACAGTAAACTTCCTTACCGGCAAGCGCCCCGAAGGGGCGCGCAGTCTTGAGCAAGGCCCCTCGAAGGGGGCGCAGTCGAAGGACGAAAGGTGGGCCCTGCAACCGCAGGGCCCTCGGCTTTGTTTAACAATTCGAAACAACTCCTACCGTCCATCGAGTATGATGGTGCGGTATTCCAATCCGGCCGGCTCATAAGCGGCAAGGCGACCCTGGAAGACGAGCGCGGTTCTTCACCTCGGAGCGCGCTTCCGAATCTTCGGAAAGCTGGTCCAGAGCGGTCGGGTAATCTTACAAACGAGGTATAACGCTTCATGGCAAAGACGGTCGGAATCGACCTCGGCACGACCAACTCGGTCGTCGCCGTTATGGAAGGCACGCAACCCGTCGTCATTCCTAACGCCGAAGGCTCGCGCACGACGCCTTCGGTGGTGGCATTCACAAAAACCGGCGAACGTCTCGTGGGGCAGCTTGCGAAGCGCCAGGCGATCACCAATCCAGATCGCACGATCAGCTCGATCAAGCGCCACATGGGCGAAGCCGATTATCACATCAAAATCGACGGCAAGGATTACACGCCGCAAGAGATCTCGGCGATGATTCTGCAAAAGCTCGTGAACGACGCGAGCAACTATCTCGGCGAGCGCGTGACCAAAGCGGTCATTACCGTGCCCGCCTACTTCAACGATTCACAGCGCCAGGCGACCAAAGACGCGGGAAAGATCGCGGGTCTCGACGTGCTGCGCATCATCAACGAGCCGACGGCGGCGGCGCTCGCATACGGTCTCGATAAGAAAGGCAACGAGACGATCCTGGTCTGGGACCTTGGCGGCGGCACGTACGACGTGTCGATCCTCGAGGTCGGGGACGGAGTCTTCGAAGTCAAGGCGACCAACGGCGACACCCATCTCGGCGGCGACGATTACGATCATCGCGTCGTCGACTGGCTCGTCGATCAGTTCCGCCGCGATCAAGGCATCGATCTCAGCAAGGACAAGCAGGCAATGCAGCGGCTCACGGAAGCCGCCGAAAAAGCGAAGATCGAGCTTTCCTCGGTCGTGCAAACGAGCATCAATCTGCCGTTCATCACGGCCGATCAAGAGGGACCGAAGCACCTCGACTACACGCTGACGCGCGCCAAGTTCGAGGAGCTGACCAGCGACCTGACCGATCGTTGCGTCGGACCGTTCCGCAATGCGATTGCCGACGCCAAGCTCGATACGTCGAAGATCGACGAGGTCATCATGGTCGGTGGCGCGACGCGCATGCCGGTCATCCAAGAGCTCGTGCGCAAGCTTACCGGCAAAGAACCGAACCTCACCGTCAACCCCGACGAAGTCGTCGCAGTCGGCGCCGCGATTCAGGCCGGCGTGCTCTCGGGCGAAGTGCGCGACGTCGTTCTGCTCGACGTAACGCCGCTTTCGCTAGGGCTAGAAACGCTCGGCGGAGTCGACACTAAGCTGATCGATCGGAACACGACGATTCCGACGAAGAAGTCGCAGATCTTCACGACGGCCGAAGACGGTCAGACGTCGGTCGACATTCACGTGCTCCAAGGCGAACGCCCGATGGCGGCCGACAACAAAACGCTCGGACGATTCCGGTTGGAGGGAATTCCGCCGGCGCCACGCGGTGTGCCGCAGATCGAGGTGACGTTTAATATCGACGCCAACGGCATCGTCAACGTCAGCGCCAAGGATCTGGGAACGGGCAAGGAACAGGCGATCACGATCACGGCTTCGACGAATCTCAGCAAAGATGAGGTCGAGCGCATGGTACGCGACGCGGAGCTGCAATCCGAAGCCGATCGAACCAAGCGCGAAGAAGCCGAAGTGCGCAACAACGCTTCGAGCCTGATCTACTCGACCGAAAAGTCGCTCAAGGAGGTCGGCGACAAACTCGATGCGGGTGCGCGGGCTGACGTCGAACGGGCGCTCAGCGAGCTCAAACGCTTCAGCGAGAACGGCACGATCGCCGAAATCAAACCTGCGATTGACGTTTTGCAGCAGGCTAGCTACAAGATGGCCGAGCTTCTCTATAAAGCTGCGGGGCCGCAAGGCGAACAAGCTCCGCCACCGCCGGGCGACGGCTCCGCGACGAGCGGTAACGGTGCAGCGGCGGGAACCGGCGGCGAAGACGTCATCGACGCCGAGTTCAAAGAAGCGCAGTAAAGCCAAGCGTTGACTCTTGCAATGTTCGACGATTCATCGGTCTTGAAGACCGAGGCCGGCGAAGCCACGATTGAAGAGACCGCGGCGCCTGTCCCGGGAGCCGAGGGGACGCCCTCCCTCGAGGAGCAGCTCGCCGCGGCCAACGCTCGCGCGGATGAAAACTACGGCAAGTTCTTACTCGCCGTTGCCGACTTCGACAATTACAGAAAGCGAATGCAGCGTGACGTCGACTCGATGGTCTCGCTGCGCAGGCGCATGTTGCTCGAGCGGTTGTTGCCGGTGCTCGATAATCTCCAGCGCGCGCTCGGGTCGAACACTGAGGGAGGAGCGTTGCGTGCGGGGCTCGAGCAAACATTGCGCGGCTTCGAATCCGTGTTGGCCGGCGAAGGCGTCAAAGCCATCGAGGTTCGCGGCGAGCCGTTCGATCCGCGCACTTCCGAAGCCGTCGGAACCGCGCCATCCGACGGCATCGCCGAAGATACCGTCGTCGACGTTATCGAAAAAGGCTATAAGCTCGGCGACGAACTGCTCCGTCCGGCCAAGGTGATCGTCGCGAAGCGTCTCATTGAATGAATTTCAAGGACTACTATGCGATCTTGGGCGTTCCGAAGAACGCCGCCGAGAAAGACATCAAGTCCGCTTATCGCAAGCTCGCCCGCAAATGGCATCCCGATGCCAATCCAAAGAACCCCAAAGAAGCCGAGGAAAAATTCAAAGAGATTTCCGAGGCTTACGAAGTCTTAGGCGATCCGGAGAAGCGCAAGAAGTACGACGTTCTCGGCCCGAACTGGCAGCAAGCCGCGCAACAAGCGGAACAACAGCGGCGCTACCGGACCAACGTCGGCGGCCAAGAGTTCGAGTTCGATTTGGGCGGTCCGGGCGGTCCCAGCGGATTTTCCGATTTTTTCGACATCTTCTTCTCCGACATCGGCCGGCGGCAGACGGTGCGCGGGCGGGGAATCGAGCGGCGAGGACAAGACCTCGAGACGACGATCGACCTCGATTTGCGCGACGTCTACGCCGGCGGCGCCAAAGCCGTTTCGCTGCAGATCGAAGACGTTTGTCCGCGATGTCGCGGCACCGGTACCGAAGCGGGCCATCTTTGCCCGCAATGTCACGGCACCGGAAGAATTCTCACAAACAAGCGATTCGACGTAACGATCCCGCGCGGCATCGGCGACGGCCAGCGCATTCGCCTTGCCGGCCAAGGCGGGACCGGCATCAGTGGAGGCCCCAACGGTGACCTTTTCCTCGTCGTCAAGCTGCACGACGACCCCACCTACAAGCGCAAGGGCGACGATTTATACGTCGATCTGCCGGTAAGCATCTACGATCTCGTTTTGGGTGGCGAGGTGAACGTACCGACCCTGAGCGGCGAGGTTGCGATGAAGATTCCCGCCGGCACGCAGAACAATCGTCTCCTCCGTCTCTCGGGGCGCGGCATGCCACGCGTCAAGTCAAAAGGGAGCGGCGACGAGTACGTCCGGCTCATCGGTCAGCTTCCGCAGAATCTCTCCGACAAAGAGAAAAAGCTCTTCAACGAGCTCGCGTCCATTCGGAACGGTCAGGTTTAATACTACGGTTCGGCGACCGAAGCACGTCTCGCCTTACGGACGTTTGCTTCGCGCCTCGTGCGCTCCGCCGCACTTTTTCATCGCCCGGGGTGGAACCTGGGTGGCTTAGGCGTGGTTAACGAAGTCGTCCCTCTCTTCATTAGATGTCAGGAGAAAAACGTGATCAAAGAGATTGCTTTCACAGCGTATCCGGCCAAAGACGTCGCCGGCTTGCGCAAATGGTACGAGGATACACTGGGATTGAAGTTCAGCGGTCCTTTCGAAGAGGACGGCGTCGAAAAATACAACGAAGCGAGCGTTGGAAACGGCTGGTTCAGCGTGCTGACCAGCGAGTGGGCGGACCGCGAACCCGGGAGCGCTTCGGGCGTATTCTTCGAGGTCGACGACATCGACGGTACGATCGCGAATCTGCGCGGCAAAGGCATTGAGGTGGAAGATGCGTATGCGACGCCGGTTTGCAAGCTAACTTCATTCAAAGATCTAGAAGGAAACAAAGTCTCGCTGCATCAGGTGACCGTTCCGCACTAGTCATGATGGCCGGACACGGGCTGATGTGGTCGAACATCTATCAGCCCGAAAAACCAAAAGTGAAGCGGCGCGTCAACTGGAAGCGGCTTGGCGCGCTCTTCGCCCCTTATTGGCGCCAGCAAACCATGGTGCTGGCGTGCATCGTCGTCGTTGCGGCGCTCGGTCTCGTGCCGGGATTCATCACCGCGCAGATCATCGACGTCGCGATACCGCGTCGCAGCCTGAGCCAGCTCGCGGTCGACGTCGCAATCATTCTCGCGTCGGCCCTGCTGGCGGCGGCAATCGGCGTACTGCAAGGTTACCTCAACTCGGTCGTCGGCGAAGGCATCATGCGCGATATTCGGACCAGTCTGGTCGCGCATCTCCATCGCATGCCGCTGCACTTCTTCACCGGAACGAAGACCGGCGAAATCATGAACCGCGTCAGCAACGACGTGGATAACGTCGACAACGTCGTCACCGGCACGCTCACCACGATCGTGACGAACGTCGTGCTCATCGGAACTACTCTCATCGCGATGTTTCTTTGGAACTGGCGGCTCGCGTTGCTGTCGGTCGCGATCGTGCCGCTGATGGTCTTTCCGCTTGGTCCCGTCGGACGCCGCATGTACGAGATCCGCAAGCGGACGCGCGAGAAACGCGACGAGATCGAATCGATCACGCAAGAGACGCTCTCGATCTCGGGAATCACGTTGATCAAGTCATTCGCCCGCGAAGCCTACGAGCGTTCGCGCTTCTATAACGTCGGCACCCGTCTCATGCACCTCGAGATCGATCTCGCGATGGTGGGGCGCTGGTTTTTAGCCGTGGTCACCGCAATGGTTGTGGTTGGTCCGGCGCTAGTGTGGTTCGGCGGCGGCTGGTTCGCCATCCAATCCAGCTTGAAAGTCGGTGTGATCGTCGCCTTCGTCTCCTTCATTCAAGGGAGGCTCTACGGCCCGGCGGCGGCACTTGCCGGCATTCAAGTGCAGATCGTCAGCGCGCTGGCGGTGTT
>JAFAHB010000153.1 GCA_019237435.1 Vulcanimicrobiota bacterium | reverse complement strand
GAATCTCAAAGAAGCGATCGCCGCAGTCGCCTAGCGTCCCGAGCGCTCTAACGCGCTACGGTTGACGCATCCTCGTCGGGGTATTCTCGCCGCAACTCGGACGGTAGACGCGCGACGATTTCATAGTTGATCGTGCCGGCCCAGCCGGCCCAGTCATCGGCGCTTATCGTCGCGTTGGCGTCGGTTCCAATGAGCGTTACCGCCGAACCGACGCGCGCGCCGGGTGCCGCGGTCAAATCGATCTCGGTCATGTTCATCGCAACACGCCCGACGATCGGACAGAGCGCGCCGTTCACGGCGAATGCGCCGCGGTTGGAAAGCGCGCGCGGGATTCCGTCGGCATAGCCCGTGGGGACGACGCCGATGCGCATGTCGCGGGGCGCGTGAAAGCTGCCGCCGTAACCGACCGAAGCGCCCGCCGCGATCGTGCGCGCAGCGACGATCTGCGATCGGAAAGAGAGCGCGGGGCGCAAGCCTAGCGCCGCGGCATTCATCGCCTCGCGGGTCTGGTGCGACGGCCACAGTCCGTACAGCGCGATGCCGAAGCGCGCCATATCGAGGTGCGTCTCCGGCCACAACATGGCGGCAGCCGAAGCGGCGATGTGACGCAAGGGTCGGACTTTGCGCTGGTCCAGCAGCGGCGCTGCGCGCGCGAGCGCGTGCTCGAAAGCGCCGAGCTGATGCATCGTATATGGCGAGTCGAGCTCCTCGGCCGAGGCCAAATGCGAAAAGATTCCGGCAACGCGGAGCTCGGGCAAGCGAAGCAGGTCTTCGAGCGCGTCGACGAGCTCGTGCGGCTCAAAGCCAAGACGGTTGAGGTCGGTATTGACCTTCACGTGCGCGGCCGCGACTCGCTGTTGTTTGCGCGCCGACGCGCAAACGCGGCGCGCGAACTCGCCGGTGCTCCAAAGCGACAGCTCGGCGCGGGACGCGAGAGCATCACCGAGCGCAGCCGGCGGAATCGGGCCCAATATGAGGATGGGCGCGTTGACGCCGCCGGCGCGTAGCGCGAGTGCCTCGTCGACGGTATAAACGCACAATCGAGCGGCGAGCGGCTCGATCGCTCGAGCCACCGCCACCAGACCGTGGCCGTACGCGTTCCCTTTCACGACGAACGCCGCGCGCTCGGCGCCCACGAGGTCGCGAAGCAACGCGGCGTTGTGCCGCAGGGCGCTCGCGGAAATCGTCAAGCCTCCGATCACGAGGCCGTCCATTCGCGCAGGCCGCTAGCGCGCCTGGCAGCACGAGGCGCCGGCTGCGCGGGCAACGCGGCGGCGGCCCAATCGTTGCAGGTATGCCAACGGGCGCTCGGTCGCTTTAGCATGGCGCACAAGAGGTCCTTGCACTCCCGGTAAGACTCTGCTAATATGGCACGGCTAGCGCTCTCGCGCTGAGAGTGCTAAAACCGCATAAGCAAGCTTATCTCTGTGGAGGTTTCCGTGAATCTCAAGCCCCTGTTCGATAACGTCGTTGTCGAACACGTAGAGCAACAGGACAAGACGACCGGCGGCGTTTTTCTTCCCGACACGGCCAAAGAGAAGCCTCAGGAGGGCCTCATTCGTGCGGTCGGTCCGGGTCGCGTGACCGACAAGGGCACCGTTGTTGAGATGAACGTCAAGGTCGGCGACCGCGTGCTCTACCGCAAGTACTCGGGCAGCGAAGTCAAGATCGACGGCACCGAGTATCTCATCATCCCTGAAAAAGATATTCTCGCCATCGTCGACAAAGTGCCGGCCGGCGTTTAAGGAGTCAAGGTTTTAATCATGGCTGCAAAGCAACTCGTATTCGATGAAAGCGCGCGTCGCGCGCTCGAGCGCGGAGCGAACACTCTCGCCGATGCGGTAAGAGTAACGCTCGGCCCGAAGGGTCGCAACGTCGTGCTCGACAAAAAGTTTGGCTCGCCGACGATCACGAACGACGGCGTGACTATTGCCAAGGAAATCGAGCTGCCCGATGCTTTCGAGAACATGGGCGCACAGCTCGTCAAGGAAGTCGCTTCGAAGACCAACGACATCGCCGGCGACGGAACGACGACCGCAACGGTGCTAGCCCAAGCGATCATTCGCGAAGGTCTGCGCAACGTGACCGCGGGCAGCAACCCGCTGCTCATCAAGCACGGCATCGAGAAGGCCGTCGAGATCGCGGTTGGCCAGATGGAAAAATACGCCGAAAAGGTCGACACAAAGCAGAAGATCGCGCAGGTTGCGTCGATCTCGGCCAACGATCCCGAGATCGGCGAGCTCATCGCCGACGCGATGGAGAAGGTCGGCAAAGACGGCGTCATCACGGTCGAAGAATCCCGCACGATCAAGACCGAAGTGGAGACCAAGGACGGCATGCAGTTCGACAAGGGCTACATTTCGCCGTACATGGTCACCGACTCCGAGCGAATGGAAGCCTCGCTCGACGATCCGTATATCCTGGTGACCGAGCGC
>JAFAHB010000139.1 GCA_019237435.1 Vulcanimicrobiota bacterium | reverse complement strand
CCTACACGACGCTCTTCCGATCTAGCTTTCCGGCAAAAATGTGCCCCGAACCGTTGAAAAAGTTGTTGTAGGCGACCCATGCGGTGTCGAGACCGCCCGGTTGGCTCGCCTGCCAGATCCATTGCTGAATGTGATACGTCCATTCGCTATTCGGCGTTCCGAAGGCGCCGTCGAGATGCAACCCCAAGCTTCCGATGTCCCACGAGCCCGGACCGGGCGCTTGTTGCGAATAACCGACGGGATAGTCGACCCAGACGGGCGACTCGCGCTCGAGCACGTGCGGATTCAAGGCTGCATAGCCGGTGCGCTGAACGTAGCGGCCGTAAGCGTTGAGCGCCGGGATTTGAATGTGGCACTCGGAACACGGTACGCCGTACGCCTGCGCGAAATTCGGCATCGCCTGCGCCGGCCTGCTCGTAACGAGCATCGCCGCCACGGAACCGGCGGCCACGGCGAACGCAGCCTTGAACTTCACGGCACGACGTTTATGGTCAGCGTCATGTTGGCGTGCCCCGCCCCGCACATAATGGCGCAGTGCAGGACGTACTTGCCCGTTTTCTCAGGCGTGAAGACGACCGTCTTCGCCGAGCCTGTGATGGCGGTCATGGGAATGCCCAACTCCTCGGATTGGATTCCGTGGACGCCTTCCGTCGAGATGAGGTGAAGCGTCGTCGGCTGACCGGCGTGAACCTGAATCGTACTAGGAGTGAACTTCCAGTTCGATGCATCGATATTGATAACCGGTGACGGCGCCGCCGATCCGGAAACGATGCCCGCACCGGCAAACGTCGCAATGAGAGCGAGGGTCCACACTAGCTTCATCATGACTCTGACCATAGCTGCACCGGGTGAAGAATCGGAGAATCGCTCTTCTCATCACCTTCACAAATTCGGAGCGAGCCCGACGTCGATCGATGTTTCGAACGTTCGGCTCCACGGCAGCCCGATCGACATGGCCGCGATATGGTAACCCGGATCGAGCTGTGCAAGAATTGTCGTAGCGTAACTCCAGAGCAGCGCGCGATCGCGTTGCGCCGTCGCCGTGGCTGCGTCGGCCGAGAGCAAGGAATGGTCGACGATTCCTTGCGCCGCCAGCGTCGCGTTGAGGTCCGGCCTGACCTCGTCGTGAAACGCATAAGCGTCGAGAAACATTACGAAAGTAAACGTCCGATGTGCGAGCGCATCGTACGTGCCCAAGCGGCGCCCCGCGCCCGCCGCTATCGCTTCGCCAAGCGCCGTGCCGACCGTGTTGGCGTTAGTGTTCCAGGAAGAGTAGGCATCGAGGCGTGAGGCGAGACCGGAGGCAAGAATGCGCCGGGCAAAGTTCGCTTGATCGCCGTACGACTTCAAATAGGATAGGTCCGCAAGCGCGACGGCGCGCCCGGCGGAGGCGTCGGCAGTCATCATCGCGACGAACGCGTCGTCCTCCGCTGGCGACGTCTGCGGCACCCGCACGTCGAGCGCGATGTCGGGATGTTCGTCGTCGCGTACGCCGCCGCAGACGCGAATCAATGCGTCAATCGCGGTCGCGACCGGAGCGTATTCGATCGGGTCCTGGTAGAGCGATCCGTTCGGCGTCGAATAACGGACTGCGATGTGCGGCGCCCATCCGGCAGCGCGCGCGAGGGCGTGAGCGACCAGCGCGGTCCCAAGCTCGTCGGCGCCCGGCTCGATCGAAGCACGATCTCGCAGACTTTGCGCGGCGAGCTCGGATTGCAGCAACCCGACGTCGGGCACGTGGAGGCCGACCGGCCCGGCATCGTCCTGTCCGAGCACGAGGCGGTCGATCGTGCCGCTCGCGGTCATCGTGAGTAGAAGCCGGTCGACGGCAAGATTGCGGGCGCGCGTTGCGAGATAGGCGTCGAGGGTCGGCTCGCCGATGAGGTCGCGCAGATGCTGCGCTTGCGACGCTTCCCTGGGGAGCAACGGGTCGTGCAGGTTCGCGTACTCTTGCAAGTAGAGCCAGATCGGATACGGCGCAAAGTAGGGAGTTCCGGCGGGAATGCCCGTCGGTGCGAGACGCATGATCGTGCCGTACGCGCCGATCCATGCATTGGGACGCCGTTGCCGAAGGTGAGCGAGCTCGCGCAAACGCGAGACGGCGTCGGCATACGATGCGCCGGGAACGCGCGATGCTGTCAGACCGCCGTACGCCAGCATGTCGGTGGAGACGACGAACGCATTCGTGCTCGAGCGAGCCGCTTCGCGATTGAGCCACACGATCAACGCGTCCGCATTGCCCGCCTGCAGAAAGCGCCCGAGCAGCGTGCGCGGCGCTTCGTCTACCGGCAGGCCGGCGATTCGCCCGAGCATAACGGGCAGCTGCGAGGTCACGGGCCTGTCGTCGATCGGCACGAAGGCAATCGACGCGAGAATTAGTGCTAGAACGTGCACGATTAGCGCGTCCTTCGACTACGCTCCCTGCGGTCGCTCCGCTCAGGATGACACATTACATTAGCGCCAAGCGCCCTGAGCTCGTCGAAGGGCGCGCAGTCCTGAGCGAGGCCGCAGGCCGAGTCGCAGGGTCAGGATGACACAGGTGAGTCAAGCACATTCCGAAGGGAGCCCTTGTAGTGCTCTAGCAATTCTTTTGCACGCGTTGCATTCACAGCGCGGCGCTCCATCACAACGGCAACTTTGACTCGTCCGCCCGCTTCGTCGAGCAACGCTTGCGCTCGGTTCTCGTCGACGCCTGCGATTTCACCGACCAGCCGAAGCGCGCGAGCGCGTAGCTTTCGGTTGTTTGCGACGACGTCAACCATGAGGTTCCCGTACGTCTTTCCAAGGCGAACCATTACGGCGGTCGAGATCGCATTGAGAACGATCTTCTGCGCGGTCCCGGCCTTCAATCGCGTCGAACCCGCAAGCACTTCGGCGCCGGTCGCGACGACGATCGCGAGCTGCGCGGCACGCGCGAGTGCCGAGCCCGCGACGCTCGTGACCGCGACCGTGTACGCTCCAGCGCTTCGGGCGCGTTCGACGGCGGTAACGACGAAGGGCGCCGTGCCGCTGGCCGAGATTCCGATCAGCGCATCGCCGGCCGTCACGCTTTCGCCAATCGTTGTTTCCGCGGCGGCAGCATCATCTTCGGCGCCCTCAACCGATCGCGCCAGCGCAGGCACGCCGCCGGCGAGGTGCGCGCGTACCATCTCGGGCGGCGTGCCGA
>JAFAHB010000077.1 GCA_019237435.1 Vulcanimicrobiota bacterium | reverse complement strand
GCGATGCGCTTCTCGAGCTGATCCACGATATTCTGCGCGACCAGCCGCGCGTCGAGCTCCGGATGCTGGATCTCCATGACGTTGACGGCCACTGCCTTGCCGGTAAGCTGCTCGAGATTCTTGCGAATGTCGTCGATCCCGACCCCGCGCTTGCCGATGATGATGCCGGGTTTGGCGGTATTGACGATCACCCGAGCCTGATTGGCCCGGCGCTCGATTTCGATCTTACTGATCGACGCCGAGCGCATCCAGCGATTGAAGGACTTGCGAATGGCTACGTCTTCGTGCAACCAATCGACGTAGTGTTTTTTCTCGAACCACCGGCTGTCCCACGTGCGCGTGATTCCTAGGCGCATGCCGACGGGATGAATCTTTTGACCCATTATGCCTCCCCGGGGACTTCCGTCGCTGCCGGTTTGGCGGCGCGCTTACGAGCGCCGCTCTTTTTGCGGCGCGTTCGGGACGTTGCTTCGCCGGCTGCCGCGCGACGAGTCACGCGCGCAGCTTGAACCGACGCACCGGAACCGCGCTTGCGCGGCTTCGCGGGCACTGCTTCGCCGACGACGACCGTCACGTGGGAAAGGCGCTTGCGCTTGAACGCGGCGCGACCTTGGGCGCGCGGGTCTAGCCGCTTGGTAAAGCGTCCGCCAGGGCCGCCATCGACGGTGATGCGCTCGATGTAGAGCTCGTCGGCATTCATGTTGTGATTATTACCGGCGTTGGCGACCGCGCTGCGGACGAGCTTTTCGATCGGCTCGGCCGCATACACTTCGGCGAATTTCAAGAGCACGAGAGCTTCTCGCACGCTCTTGCCGCGAATAGCGTCGGCCACGCGCCGCAGCTTACGCGGCGCGGTTCGCACGAAACGCAGATGGGCAACGGCCTGAGGGCCGCCCCTCGACTCCGCTCGGGGCAGGCTCACTGCTTGACCGTAGCTTTCTCGCCGCCGTGGCCGCGGAAGTGGCGCGTGGGCGCAAATTCGCCGAGCTTGTGCCCGACCATGTTCTCGCTGATATAAACCGGAACGTGCGTCTTTCCATTATGCACGCCGATCGTATGACCCACCATCGCGGGAAGGACGGTCGAGGCGCGGCTCCACGTCTTGATGACTCGCCGTTCGCGAGTCTCGTTGAGTTGCTCGATTTTTTTCACGAGGTGATCGGCAACATAGGGACCCTTTTTCAAAGATCGCGACACTATTTGCTACCTCTGCGGCGCACGATCATTTTGGAGGTGCGCTTATTGCGGCGCGTCTTTTTGCCCATCGTCATCTGACCCCACGGCGTTGTCGGCGGGCGGCCCGAGGTCGACCGCGCTTCGCCGCCGCCATGTGGATGATCGACCGGATTCATCGCGATACCGCGCACCGCCGGGCGTTTGCCGAGGTGGCGCGAGCGCCCGGCCGTGCCGATCACTTGATTCTCGTGGTCGACATTTCCGAGCTGCCCGATCGTAGCGCGGCACTCGACGTGGATCTTCCGAACCTCACCAGAGGGCATGCGCACTTGCGAGTACTCGCTTTCCTTTGCCATCAGCTGTGCCGCGACACCGGCGGAACGGACCAGCTTTCCGCCCTCGCCGGGACGCAGCTCGATGTTGTGAATAACGGTTCCGACCGGAATGTTGCGAATCGGCAGCGCGTTACCGATCTTGATGTCGGCATTGGGCCCCGATTCCACCAGCTCGCCGACCTGTAGCCCCAGGGGCGCGAGGATATACCGTTTCTCGCCGTCGCGATAGCTGAGCAGCGCGATGCGGCACGATCGATTGGGATCGTACTCGATCGTTGACACTTTGGCCGGCACGCCGTCCTTCGATCGCTTGAAATCGATGATCCGATAGAGTCGCCGCGTGCCGCCGCCGCGATGGCGAACCGTGATGTGACCGTTGTTGTTCCGGCCGGCGTGCTTCTTACGCACCTCGAGCAGCGAGCGCTCCGGAGCGACCTTCGAGAGCTCGGAGAAGTCGACCGTCGTGATGAAGCGTTTGCCGGGCGATGTCGGCCTGTATTTCTTTATTGGCATTTATTGCTCGAAGTAGTTTACTCCGCCAAGCTCGATCTTCTGTCCGGCCTTGATCGTGACGATAGCCTTCTTGTAATCGCTCTGCTTGCCGCTGGTACGCAGCCCGCGACGGGCGAAGCTGCGCGTTTTGCCGCGAACGTTCACGGTGTTTACGTGGAGCACGTTGACTTTGAAAATTTCTTCGACCGCGTGGCGAATCTGCGTCTTCGTCGCATGCGGATGGACCACGAACGTGTACTGCGCAACGAGCGCATCCGCCATCGCCTTTTCGGTAATTCGCGGAGCGACGATCACGTCACGGGCGTCCATTGGAACCCTCTTTCAAATCTCGCGTTGCACTATCGCGGCGCAGGTCCCCCTCTAAATTTCGCGTGACGGCGTCGTACGCCGAAATCGTAAAGACGAGTCGGTCGAATCGAAGGACGTCTTTCACGTCGAGAGCTCCATCGTCGGTAACGGCGACGCGCTGTAAATTCCGGCTGACACGTTGGATCGCGTGCGCGTGCGGCTCGTCACGACGGCAGACGATCAGCGTCGCCGGCCCCGTGCGCGCAGCCTTTGCGCTACCGAAGAGCACCTTTGCGAACGCTGCCGTCTTGTCGATTTCAAAATCGCCCGCATCGAGGACCAGCACGGCATCGTTTGCGAATCGATCGGCGAAGGCTGACAAAAAGGCGAGCCGGCGTTCCTTCTTATTGAGGCGCTCGACGTAGCTGCGGGGCTGGGGCCCGAAGACCACGCCGCCATGGCGCCACTGCGGCGAACGAGT
>JAFAHB010000105.1 GCA_019237435.1 Vulcanimicrobiota bacterium | reverse complement strand
CGCGCGACGTTGAGTGCCTGCTCGCCGACTTGACTAACGCAGCCGGCGATTACGTCGTCGATCGCACCGGGATCGATGCCGCTTCGGTTTGTCAGTGAACGCAAGATCGACGCGAGCAATTCGACCGGATGGCGATCGCGCAATGCGCCGCCTCGGCGGCCGACCGGCGTGCGAACGGCATCGACGATGAGCGCCTCGATCATGTCACCGTCGCGAGCGGAATGTCGTGATCGCGCGCCAGCTGTTCGCACTGCTCGCACGTTCGCGCCGCAAATTCGCGTTGCAGCGATTCACCGTCCAGCTCTGCGCCGAGCGCGGCGCGCAGGTTCGCTTGAAAGTGCGGCTCGAGCGCGGCAAGCGCGACCCATCCGTCTGCAGCGCGATACAAGCAATACATGGGCGACGCACCGCTCAGCGGGCCGCCTGCCGACGTCAGTCCGTAGCGCGATGCGTCGGCCAGCATCGCCGCGCCGGCTGCGATACTGAGCCCGGCGAATCCGCCGCGCCCTTCGCGCTCGCGGCGATACAGTAACGCATACGCCTGTGCGACGGCGCCTTCGGCCGCGAACATATCGGCAAACACCGTGCGCGGCATCGCCGGCGGCGACAGCAGCCCGCTGCTCGCCTGATACGTTAGATCGTGGCCGGCGCGGCCGGAAAGCTCGCCCTCATCGCCGCTGATCGCGACGTGACACAGCATGGGAAAGCGTTCGCAGCCGCGCGCGTCGAGCCCGAGCCGTTCCAGCGCCGCCGGCCGCATCGCGGTCAGCAGCAGGTCGGCGCGAGCGAGCAGCGTTTCGAGCCTGGAACGCGCGTCGGAAGAGCGTAGGTCGAGCCGTTCCACCCGCATGAGCGAACTGATGCGGGCGTACCACTCGGGCGCCGCCGCCGCAAGCGCGTCACCCGCAGGGGGCTCGATTTTGACGACCTCGGCGCCGGTGCGGGCAAAGTGTTCGGCCGCGAGGGGGCCGGGAATATTGGTCGCCACGGCCACGACCTTGAGGGCAGCCATGGCCGGGATGTATGTTGCGCGGCGGCGCGCACCTTTGGTATGATGCCTCGGTCGCCGGAGCGGAGGGACCCCCTGCATCCGAGCGAGCCCATCCTTGAATAAGGAGTTCCAAAAACTCGTGCCCCTCACCAAAGAACAAAAGGCGGAGATTGCCGCCAAGTACGGTCATTCCGAGAACGACACGGGATCGGCCGACGTGCAAGTCGCCATTCTAACGGCGTCGATCAATCAGCTCACCGAGCACCTGAAGATGCACGAGAAAGATGATCACAGCGGGCGCGGGCTGCTGCTGCAAGTCGGCCAGCGCCGCCGTCTGCTGAACTATCTTCAGAATAAGGACCTCGACCGCTACCGCAAGCTCATCGCCGACCTCGGTCTGCGCCGGTAATACGTATTCTTTACTCGCATTAGGGCATTTGCCCTAATGCGAGAGGCCGGCGCGTCCCTGCGCACCTTGTACGGTCGCTCGCTACCCTAGTAGTGAAGCCGCTGCCAAGGAAAGGAGCAGGCCCTCATGGTACTTTCTCTGCCCCGCCGCCACGCCGATCTCGAAATTGAGAAGACGGCGCATAACGTCATCGTCGTCGATCGCGCTCGCGATTACGTGCACACGCTCAGTACGCACGAAGCCGAGGTGCTCGAACAGTGCGACGGCAAGCACACCTGCGACGAAATCGCCCAACTCGTTTCGCAGCAAACGCACGTTCCGTACGATCGCGTTGCGGCCGAGGTCGCGCATCTCGTCGCCGCATTTGCCGACCTTGCGCTCGTCGAGAGCGCCGGTACGGCCGCGCTAACTTCTCACTAACAACTTCTTACGCGACAGCACGGCATGTACCGCCTTCTCAATGGCGGCGGTTCCCATGCCGTAATGCTCGATCAACTCGGCGGGCTCGCCCGATTGTCCGAATTGATCGCGCACGCCGACGAATTCAATCGGCACCGGATGCTGCTGCGCGAGAATCTCGGCCACGCGCGACCCCATGCCCGCGTGGACTTGGTGTTCCTCGACGGTCACAACCGCGCCGCAACGCCGCGCCGCTTCGACGACGGCTGTTTCGTCCATCGGCTTGACCGTATGATTGTTGATGACCGCACAGTGAATGCCTTCGGTCTCTAATTGCTGTGCGGCTATCAGCGCGTTGTACACCAAAATGCCGCACGCGATAATAGCGACGTCGGCGCCCTCGCGCATGACCTGCGCTCTGCCGACTTCGAACGGCGTTTCTTCGGTCGTGACGATCGGCGATTTTTCGCGCGCGAATCGCAGGTAGACCGGGCCCTCACGCTCGGTGAGCGCGAGCGTCGCTTTTTTGGTCTGAATCGAATCGCACGGAACGACGACCGTCATGTGCGGAATGACGCGCATGATTGCGATATCTTCGATCGCCTGATGCGTCGCGCCGTCGGGGCCGACCGAAACGCCCGCGTGTGCGCCGGCAATCTTGACGTTCGTTTCGTTGAGCGCCATGACGGTGCGCACTTGCTCCCACGAACGGCCGGGATTGAACATCGCATAGCTCGCGATCCACGGAATCTTGCCGGTGCTCGCCAAGCCGCCCGCCATCGCAACGAGCAGCTGTTCGGAGACGCCGATCTCGATGTACTGATCGGGGCACGCTTCCTTAAAACCGAGCATGCGCGTCGATTCGGAGAGATCCGCGCAAATTGCCAAAACGTTCGGATTTTGTTTTCCCGCCTCGACCAAGCCTTCGCCGAATCCATTCCGGGTGGGGACCTGCTTCACGGATTTCGGATCCTCGAGCGCAGCGAGATGTAGCGCGGCAGCGCCGTTCAAAAGATTA
>JAFAHB010000034.1 GCA_019237435.1 Vulcanimicrobiota bacterium | reverse complement strand
TGACGATTACGGCGGCGACGGCCCATGTAATGCGAAGCAATGATTTGAGCACGAGCGTAGCTCCTCACTCGGGGGAGCCAGAGCTTAGATGCTTGACCGCAGGTTCCTCGCCCGTCCGGCTCGCCGCCTGGCCTACTTTGGAGGCTTGACATTTGTCAACTCACCCATAGGCTATAGGAGTGAGTCGCTTTGCAAATCTTCTCAACTCGGCAATTGACGACGCCGGCCTGAGCGCCGCCGAAGTTGCCGACAGCGCCGGCTTGACGGAGTCGGCCATATCGCTTCTGCGCTCGGGGCGACGGCAGCCATCCTTTCGTACCCTCCAGCGGTTGACGCACGTCTTTCCCGCCCTTGGCGAGCAGCTGGCCGAGCGCGAGGGCCCTTTCGATTCGATCGAAGATGCCGTCGCCGACATCCGAGCCGGCAGAATGGTCGTGGTGCTCGACGACGAGGATCGCGAGAACGAGGGCGACCTCGTGATGGCCGCACAGATGGTCACGCCCGAGTCGATAAACTTCATGCGAAAGCATGCCGGCGGACTCATTTGCGTACCGATGGTGGGGGGGCGGCTCGACGAGTTACACATTCCCCCGATGGTGCGCGAGAACACCGCCGTTCACGAAACCGCGTTCACGGTTTCGGTCGAGGCCAGGGGCGTAACGACCACCGGCATCTCGGCCTACGATCGCGCGGCGACGATCAAGAAGCTGCTCGATCCTGAAGCTCGTCCGGCCGATTTCTTGCGTCCCGGGCACACGTTTCCGTTACGGGCTCGCGACGGCGGCGTCTTGGTGCGCGCTGGACAGACCGAGGCCGCAGTCGATTTGGCCCGGCTCGCAGGGCTCTATCCAGCCGGCGTGATTTGCGAGGTGATGGCCGACGACGGCACCATGGAACGCCTCGAAGGCTTGCGTGCGTATGCCGACCGGCATTCGCTGCGACTGATCACGGTCAAAGATTTAATCGCCTACCGAATGCGCACGGAGAAGCTCGTCAAGCGAATCGCCGAATTTGATTTGCCGACGACTACCGGCGAATGGAGAGGCGTCGCGTACGCCACGACGATCGACGAAAACACGCACGTGGCGCTCGTCATGGGCGAGATCGGCAACGGCAAAGAACTTCTCATTCGGGTCCACTCCGAATGCATGACCGGCGATGCGCTTCACTCGATACGCTGCGATTGCGCGGCCCAGCGGGATGGCGCGATGGAGCTGATCGCACGCGAAGGACGCGGCGTGTTTCTCTATTTGCGCCAGGAAGGGCGCGGAATCGGTCTTGCCAATAAGCTGCGCGCGTACGAGTTACAGGACCGCGGCGCCGATACGGTCGAGGCAAATCTCGCCCTCGGATTGCCGGCGGATAAACGCGATTACGGCATCGGCTCGCAGATTCTCTTCGATCTGGGCGTTCGCGAGATGCAGCTAATCACGAACAACCCCAAGAAAATCTTTGGCTTGGAAGGCTACGGTTTGAAGATCGTGGGGCGCGTTCCACTGCAGACGGCTCCGACCGACCATAACAAGCATTACATGGACACCAAGCGTTCGAAGCTCGGGCACATCTTCGACGAAATCGCCGCTTCGTGAAGCGCGAGCGAACGCAAACGCCTGCGCCGCCGAACTGCGCAAAGGGGCATTTTGCGGTCGTCTGCGCGCGGTTTCATCCCGATATCGCAGATCTGCTCGTCGATGGCGCGAAGCGCGCGCTCCGAGACTGCAACGTTGCCGGTGACAACGTGGCGTTTTTCGAGGTGCCCGGATGTTTCGAGCTGCCGCTGGCGTGCCGCAATCTCATTCAAACCGATCGCTTCGACGCGATCGTCGCACTTGGTGTCGTCATCCGCGGCGAAACGCCTCATTTCGATTACGTGGCAGGGGAGTGCGCGCGCGGAATCATGGACGTGCAGCTTGCGACAGGAACGCCGATCGCCTTCGGAGTGCTCACGACGGAGAGCCTGGCGCAAGCGCAACAACGAGCCGGGCGCGAAGGCGGCGACAAGGGTTATGCGGCCGCAATGGTTGCTGCGAACATGGTGCAGGAAGTCAATCGGCTTGGTCGCATGTAGGCCAGCTTGAGCTACCCGGAGGAGCACCGCGTTGGAAGACAAGATTCTTGGTTGTAAGGATTGCGGAAGCGAGTTTGTTTTTACCGTGCGAGAGCAACGGTTTTTTGCGGATAAGGGATTCGTTAACGAGCCGGTGCGCTGTCGCGAGTGCCGTCAAGCACGGCGGTCGCGCGCCACGGCCGGAACGCCAAGCCGTCCGAGCCACACCGCCGTTTGCGCCGCTTGCGGCGTCGAGACCACCGTGCCGTTTCGGCCGCGCGGCGACCGCCCAGTCTATTGCCGCGCGTGTTATTCGATGAAGGTTCCCGCAGGCGTCTGACGTGACGTGACCAGTTTCGCGGTTGTCGCTTGGGACGGCGACGCCGTGCGTTATCTCGATCAACGGCTGCTTCCGCACGAAGCGCGCTACGTTCGTGCGCAAAGCGTCGACGAGATCGTGACGGCAATCCGGAGCTTGGCCGTACGCGGCGCGCCCTGCATCGGCGTCTTCGCCGCGTATGGATTGGCGCTGCTTCGCCGCAGCATCGCCGACGACGCCGAATTTGCGGCAGCGGCGCGGCGCGTGCGCGATGCGAGGCC
>JAFAHB010000250.1 GCA_019237435.1 Vulcanimicrobiota bacterium | reverse complement strand
CTTGGTGCTGCAGCGTCAAGTCGAGCTCGAGCAGGCGCGCGGTCAGGAGCTGCAGGCGCAAACCGATCTCAACAAAGCCGTCGTCGAACTGCAACGTGTCGAAGGGACGATTCTATCCGATAATGGCGTCAAAGTGCAGATGCTGGGCTCGCAAGCGCTGGCCACGACGCGTCCCTGACGTCGCACCGACGGCATCGTCACCCTGAGCGGAGTCGAGGGGCGAAGGACCTGCCTCGCCACCGCACCGTTCGTCCGAACAGACTTGCGAACCAGACCGCAAGGCTCAAAAAGTCGCGCAGCGGTATTAGCCAACCGTCGCCGGAACGCGCGACGCCGAGTGCGGCGCGACTGAAGTAGTGCAGCCCTAGCCGCAAGCCGACGGCGACAGCCAGCAGCGGCAAACCCCACGTGAGATTTCGCGAAACGGCCAGATACGCGATCGTCCAAGGCAGTGCATACATCAGAAACGAGAACGCGTAACCGACCGGCGCGAGGGCAAAATTTGTGCGGGCCCAACGCAGTTCGTGCGACCAGAGCTCGCGCAGCGTCGTTTCGGGGACGGTCGTTGCGACGACGTAGCGCGAGAGATCGATCTGCTTGCCCTGTGCGGCTACGAGCTCGCCCAGCCGATGGTCGTCCGCAATCGTTTCACCGAGCGCTTCGAGGCCGCCGGTTCGCTCGAGGAGACTTCGCCGCGCCGCCATCGTCGCGCCCAAACAAAAGCGCAGCTCGCCGAGTGCCAGCGCAACGAGCACCGACGGGATGAAGACATCTTCGATCTGCATTGCTCCCAGCCGTGAGACCAGACTCGCGTTGGGGATACCCCGATACAAACATGTCGCGGCGCCAATCTCCTCGGTGGCGAATGAGGCCGCCATCGCCTTCAAATAATCTCGACCCGCTCGTATGTCACTGTCGGCGATGACCACGATCTCGCCCCGAGGCTCGGCGCCCGCCTTCGCGAGGTTCGCGATTTTTGGGTTGAGGATCGCAGTGTTTTCGCCGATGGCGATTCGCGCGATTGCCGGAAACTCAGCCGCGAGGCGCCGAGCGATCGGCGTCGCCGGATCGTGGTCCGCATGTAAGGCGAGGACGACCTCGTACGGTGCGCCGTAATCTTGATCGCACGCCGAGCGAAGATTCTCATAGAGCTCCGGCTCGAGGCCGGCGATCGGCTTTAGAATCGAGATGCTCGGAAGAAACTCCGAGCCAATTTCGAGCGGCCGCATTAGGAACGCCGCTACGCGCACGACGGCGATCGCAACGTAAAACGTGCTCGCGATCGTTACGACCAAGAGGATGCTAGCCGGGATCAACGCCCCAGTCCCGTGTCATCCTGAGCCTGTCGAAGGATGACGCGCCGCTGTCGCTTGCCTTGAAGCTACCTCGCCGTAGGTGACGCTCTCGATGCCGTTCCGCTCGATCGCTTCGCGAACGCGGCGGCTGGTCAAAGCCGCGAGCTCCTCTTGCCAATGAAAATCTTCGGTGCCGGGATCCGCTCCGCGAAATCTCGCGGTAGCTGGATGGAAAAAGATTTCGGTGACGCCATCGGGCAGGACGTCGAGGATCTGCAGCACGCGCTCTTCAGTCAACGCTCCGGCCTCGTTCACTCCAAAGGCGTAATCGTTGCAAACGATCCCGCTCCGCTTGGCCCGCGAACGCATAAGCGCAAGCCACGGTTCGATGGTGCGCGTGCCGCCGAGGGGCTCGCGCGGAATGCGGACTGCCCGCAGGCCGTAGTCGCGCCCGATCTCGAGCAGCAGAGCGAACACGGTCGGATGCACGTGCATGTGCGATTGCGCGTTTGCATGATCGAGCGTCAAGCCCGTCGCTGCGAACCGTTCGAACTGCGCGCGGATCTCGGCGGCAAGCTGTGCTCGCACGCCGGGTCGGAAGAAGAAGCGAGAGCCTGCGCGCACTAGGTTTGTCAGAAACGCGCCGCTCCCGTCAACCAAGTTCGGAACGCGCTGCGGCGGCAGCACGGGGCGCCCGTGAACGAGCACCACGTGTAAGCCTACCGCAAGGTTCGGCATTCGGCGCGCTCGCTCGACGGCGTCTTGCGACGCGCTAGCGCCGACCATGAGGCTCGCGGATCGCAAAATGCCGTTACGATGCGCGCGCTCGACAGCGTCGTTGATCTCCGGCGCAGCGCCGAAATCGTCGGCATTGACGATCAACCGCTTCACCTATTCAATGATATCTTTCACGATTTCAATGACGGCTGCAGTGACTTGTGCGGGCGCCTTCGCAGCTAAGCGAGCGCGGCGCGCTTGCCAGTCGAAGGACTTGAGCTGATGAACCATCACGCTGCCTCTCACGCGAGACGACGCGGGCAACGGAACCTCGAAAGCATGCCCCCTGGGCCTCGTCGTTACCGGAGCCACATATGCTAAACCAAAGGCTGCATTGAATTGGGCCGGCGAGAGAACCAGCACCGGCGTGCGTTTCATCTGCTTGTGGCCGGCTTGTGGGTCAAAGTCAAGGATGACGATATCTCCCTTTTCCGGAACCCTCATTCGAACTCACGTCCCACCCGACGGCCAAATCCTACTTCGGGCTCGCGCTCTGCAACCGTAGCGAGGCGGTCGGCGAGGCGGGAGCGTGCGGGGCGCTCCAGCGCGATGCCGTTTTGGATCCGACGTAGCGTCACCTCGTCGCCCTCTCGCAGATCGAGCTCGCGCGCAATTGCTGCTGGTAGCCGAACGGTGAGACTGTTTCCATATTTTGCGATCTTGGCATTCATGTAGATACGAAAGTATATACTTGGCCGGTACCGGAATCAGGGTCCGCAGGTTTACCGGCCTTCGGACTTGAGCATCTCCGCGGCGAGCTCGTCGACGAGCCAAATGAGACGGCCCGACAGCGGGTGTACGCTCTGCGCCGGATACTTGACGGGATTGATGGGCCCGTCATACACGGCCGCAAGGATTTCCGCCTTGGCGGATCCTGCGACCTCAAAGGCGACGGTACGTCCAAGATTGATGACTTTCGGCGTAAACGTAATGCGCCACATCATCTGCGTCGGAGCATAGACGGCCCGGACGAAAGCTTCGTCGTCGGTATCCGGCGGCGTTCCGGGAAAAAGCGACGCCGTGTGTCCGTCTTTACCGAGGCCAAGCAAAACGAGATCGAAGCTCGGTGCGTTGCCGAGCTCCGTGCGAAGCAGCGACGCGTATTGATTCGCGGCGTGGCCCGGCTCGATCTCTCCATGGATGCGATGGACGTTGGCATGCGGAATGCCGACCGCGTCGATAAACGCCTGTTTTGCCATGCGGTAGTTCGACTGGTCGTCGTCCGGCGGCACGCATCGCTCGTCGCCGAAGTAGATGAAGACGTCGCTCCACGAAAGCTCGTTGCGGAACTCGTCGCCGGCCAAAAGCTCGTAGGCGGCGCGCGGTGTCTCGCCGCCCGAGAGCGCTACGTAGAACGCGCCGCGCTCCGCCATTGCCATTCGGCCGACCGACACGAAAAGGTCGGCGAGTGCGTGCGCCAGAGCGGCCGAGTCGCGGTAGATCTGCAGGTCACCTCGACCGGGCATGGCTATTGCTCCTTTGCGAGTATTCGTCCGGCAGCTGCGAGCGCCGCGGAGAAGATGCGGTCGTTCTGACCCCAGAGAATCGCGCGCTCGATCAGCGCGGCGATGCCCGGATTCTTGATCGCTTGATACCGCGAGCCTTCTTTGCCGGCGCGCGTAACGCTGAGAAGAATCATTTCTTCGTTCTTGTCGACCTGCGCCACGAATCGCGAACGCGACGAGTTCAACTCGATGCGAGAGATCCGCCGCGGAGGCCCTTCGCGGCGAATTGCGAACGTGATTTTCTGCCCGGCGGCGTCGACCAGCGTTTCTGAGGCCGCCGCAGACCACTGCAGCCGGCTCGCCAGCCACCCCAACAGATAAAATGCCTCGGGCTCCGAGCCGCACGCGACCTCGACGTGTTGTAGCTCCCGCAGTTCGGCGGATGCCTCGCCGTCGAAGAACGTGGCAACGCACTCTTGCCACGGGCCTAATCGGAGATAGGCGATGTCGGCAACAGGAAGCCGGGGATGATGCTCGACGTAGTCAACCAGCTCGTTGAGCGCTTCGTGCCCGACGTCGAGCAGCGAGCTGTTGTACACGACGGTTTCCACGTCTTCGCAGAGCGCACTGAAACGCGGGTCGGTGCCGATGCCGCGTGCTATCCACAGCAGAACCACCGGGGCGTCGGCTAGCTGAAGGGAAGCGGCGGCAGAGCGAAGCGCCTCGGGCCCGCACTCCTTGACGCCGAGCTCGATCCAGTCGCAACCATCGACCCGGTGTGCGCTCTCGCTTTGCGTGGCGTCGAGCATGATGACGCGCGACGGATGCTTCGTCGCCAGCATCCGAATCCGCTCGCGGGCGAGCTCGCCGATGACCTCATTTTCAAAGAACACCAAGACCGTCATCGTGGCCACGCTCGCATCGCAGCCGCGGTCGCGAAACGACGCGCTCAGATCGTCGAGAATCGATTGCAAGTGAAGCGTCACGACTAGGTTCCCCTAAATGTGGCGCCAGTCGGGGAAAAGCTTTTTGGCGCTCTCGGGCCCTTGACTGCCGGCCGCGTAGTTTGGGAACGAAAAATCTTTCGTATGCTGCCAGACTTCCAGCAACGGCGTAACGATTTCCCAGGCTCGCTCGACGGCGTCCCAGCGGGTGAAGAGCGTTTGATCGCCGAGCATCGCATCGCCGATCAGCCGTTCGTACGCGGGCGGAGATTGCACGCCGAAACCCGTCCCGTAGCTAAAATCCATGTACACGCTGCGAACGTGCTCCTTCGGGCCCGGAACCTTGGCTTCGAATCGCATCGAAATGCCTTCGTCAGGCTCGATCTTGATCACGAGCACGTTCGATTCGATCTCGTCGGTGGATTCGCCGTAGAAGCGGTGCGGAATCGGCTTGAACGTCACGGCAATTTCGGCCGCTTTGCGCGGCAGCCGTTTTCCCGAGCGTAGAAAGAACGGAACGCCCGCCCAGCGCCAGTTCTGAATGTAGAGCTTCACGGCCGCAAACGTTTCGGTGTTCGAGTCCGGCGCGACGTTCTGTTCCTGCCGGTAACCTTTCACCGGCCTGCCCTCGATCGTTCCGGGGCCGTATTGGCCGCGCGCCGACATCTGCCAAACGTCGGCGTGGGTGGGCGGCTCAATGGCGGAGAGCACTTTATACTTCTCATTG
>JAFAHB010000128.1 GCA_019237435.1 Vulcanimicrobiota bacterium | reverse complement strand
GGGTCGCCCTTCGACAGGCTCAGGGTGACAGGAATCCAACGCGCGCAACGCTGCTTCGAAGGCGGCTTCGGAGCGCGTGGGCGGTGGGAGTGCTTTAGTGCGCGGTGCCTTCTTCGCGCCGGTCCCCAAAGTCTTCGAGGTTGAGCGCGATCTCTTCATGGCCTTGTTCCAACGCCGCATCGTGCAACCCGGCTTGCTGCGCGTCGAGCGGATCGATCCCCTCTTCGCCGGCGTACGGCTCTTCGAGGGCGACGCCGCTGACGGCGTCTTCGCGCTTCTTGCGATAGCGCGGCGGCGCTGCCGGCATAACGCTCCGCGCGGCTTTC
The DNA here is from genome assembly GCA_019237435.1 of Vulcanimicrobiota bacterium. GTDB lineage: Bacteria > Vulcanimicrobiota > Vulcanimicrobiia > Vulcanimicrobiales > Vulcanimicrobiaceae > Cybelea. The sequence goes on along the minus strand of JAFAHB010000128.1, from coordinate 7,228 downwards.
GCCTTCTGCCGTCGTTCGCGGCGCGCCGCGACGATGTCCTCGCGCGCGACGCCGCTGCGACTCTGCAGCGCCGTCGATTCCGAGCGCGAACGAGCGGTAACGGTGCGATCTTGCGCGAGCCCGGCGCGCCGGCGTTTGGCGGCTGCGTCGAGCTGGCGCTTGCGAAAGACCAGCACGAGGGGCGCCGAGTAAAAGATCGAGTGATAACCGCCGGAGCAGATGCCGACGAGCAGCGCGAAGGCGAAGTTCTTCAGGCTCGCACCGCCAAGCGCTAGGAGCGCGACGAGCGTGATGACCACCGTGGCCAGGGTGTTGAACGAACGCGTCATCGTCTGCTTGATGGATTCGTTGACGATGGTCGCGTACGGCGCGCCGGCCATGAGCTTAGTGTTTTCCCGGATCCGGTCGAGGATGACGATCGTGTCCATGACCGAGTAACCGATAACGGTGAGCACCGCAGCCAGGAACGCGTCGTCGGCGCGCCTGTCGGCTAGCGAGTAGATGCCGATCATCATCAATGCGTCGCGTACGAGCGCGATCACCGTCACTAGCCCGAAGATGTAGTTCCACCCGAAACGAAACGCGATGTAGATGAACTGAATGCCCAGCGCGATGACCAGCGCCCACAGCGCCTTCGTCAAATACTCGCGACCCAACGACGGTCCAACCGAGGTGATCTGCGACGCCGCCCGGTCGACCGGCGCGACGCTGTTGAGCGCATTCCAGACCGGGGCCGAGTCGTTCGCATACGCGGTCTGCGTCTGAATGATGAAACCTTTACCATCCGAGCCCGCCGTGGTGACCGATTCTTCGGTCATCCCGAGGCCGGCCAGCGCCGCCTTGACTTTATCGCTCGTCGTCGGCTGCGTGAACCGTACGGTGATGTCCGTGCCGCCCGTAAACGAAAGGCCCAAGCGCAGCATCCGATTGGCGTGGAAGCCATTGCCGCCGGCGAAGCCGTGATAGATCATCGACCCCAGGCCAAGCGCGATAATCAGTCCCGAGATCGCTTGGACGATCTTGTACCATCCGACGATATTCCAGTTCAGCCGCCGAAAGAGCACGCTCTACGCCTCCGCTCCGGCGGTCTTGGAAAAGATGCCGACATCCGAGCGTTTGACGCCGTAGAACTCCGGCGCCGTCAGCAGCTCGTTGTCGACTAAGACGTCGACGAAGAAGCGCGTGATGAAGACGGCGGTAAAGAGCGAGACCACGGTTCCCCAAAAGAGCGTGAAGGCGAAACCTTTGACCGTTCCGGTCCCCAGCATGTAGAGCACGCCGGCGCCGACGATCGTCGTGAAGTGGCTATCGAAGACGGCCGAAAACGCGCGCTGAAAGCCGACGCGGACGGCCGCGCGCATCGTCTTACCGTTCCACAGCTCCTCTTTGATGCGCTCGAAAATGAGGACGTTGGCGTCGACCGCCATGCCGATCGAGAGCACGAAGCCCGCGATGCCCGGCAGCGTCAGCGTTGCATGCGAGACCGCCAAGATCGCCATCATCACCAGCACGTATATCGCCAGCGCGACGTCCGCAAGCAACCCCGGCAAGCGATACATCACGATCATGAAGATCAACACCAAGCCCAGACCAAGCGCGGCCGCGCGCATCGATTGAACGAGGTCGATCTTGCCGAGCGTCGGCCCGATCGTCTCCTTCTCGATGATCGTAATTCTCGCCGGGAGGGCGCCCGCGTTGAGCTCATTGGCCAACGTCAGCGTCTGATCTTCGGTGAACTGCCCGGTGATCTGGCCGCTGTCGTAGATCGGGCTCTGAATGATCGGCGCCGAGAGGTAGCGGTGGTCGAGGAAGATGCCGAGCGGCTTTTGCAGATTCGACGACGTCAGCTTGCCGAACTTCCCCGGGTCTTTGGTTTGGAAGGTGATGTCCGGGCGCCCGGCCTGGTCGTAGCTCGCCTGCGCGGCCTTGAGATCCTTGCCGGAATAAACGACGCCCCCACTAAGCGTGTAGGCCGTCTCGCTGATGTACTTTTCGGCTTCGGCCCGCTCTTTGGGCGCGAGATTCGGCTGTTGAAGCTCCGTCAGGTAGCCTTCAGCCTTCTGCGTGACGTCGAACGGCACGATCTTGTATTCGAGCACCGCGACTTGTTTGAGCACTTGTTCGGCTTGGTCGGGGTTCTTGACCGCCGGAAGCTCGACGAGAATCCTATCGCTGCCGACGTTGCTGATCGACGGCTCGGCGACGCCCAAGCCGTTGATTCGCCGGTCGATGACCTCGCGCGTCTGAGCCTGGACCTGCGAGGTGATGTGCGGGACTTCAGCGGTCGGATTGAGCTGGAGCAAAAGCCTCGCGCCGCCTTGCAGGTCGAGCCCTAGGTGGATCGTCTTCTGCGGCGGGATGACGACGTAAATCGAGATCGCGCAAATAGCGAGGATAACCAGCGCCTTGAACGGCGCCTTCAACGTAGACCAGTTCATTGGAGCCGCTGCACCTTAGCCTTCAGCGGGCGCCGGGCCTGCCACGGGCTGCCACAGGCGACGGCCCGTGGCGAGCAACCCGACGATTGCCGCGGCCGCTACGGCGCTCCAGACGCCGCCTTCAACGGGGCGGCCGTAGATGAACGCTCCGGCAGCGAACAATGCGCCGTAGACCGAGGCAAGCCCCATCACCCAGCCGGCAAGTGCCAGCGGCATCGAATCGGGCGACGGCGGTAGTGCGCTCTCGCGGCGAACGCGAGCCCAGCCCGGGCCGGCGGGCCGAACGCGCGCATAAAACTGCGACAGCACGCTCGCCTCCACCGGCGGCGTGCAATAGGTCACGACGATCCAGACCACGGTCGTCACTCCAATCGTAATCAACAGCACCGCGATCGTGTCGGCCGCGTGCCCGAGCTTGGCAGCAACGAAGAATCCCAGCGAGACGAGGAACGAGGCGCCCATCGCGCTGACTTCGCTCCACGCGTTGATACGCCACCAAAACCACCGCAGCAGATAGATCAAACCCGTGCCCGCGCCGATTGAAAGCAGCAGGTTAAAGGCATTGTGCGCGTTGTCGAGCGTCAGCGTAAACAGCACGCCGAGAACCATCAGCAGCGCGGTCACGACACGCCCTACCAACACCAGATGACGTTCGCTGGAACCCGGGCGGATGAAGCGCTGGTAGAAATCGTGCACGAGATACGACGTGCCCCAATTCAAGTGCGTCTCGATCGTCGAGCGGTAGGCGGCGAAGATGCCCGCCACCATGAAGCCCGCGAAGCCTGAAGGCAGAAAAACGAGCATTGCGGGATAAGCGATGTCGTTGCCGATGAGACCGGGTGCGACGCTGGGAAAGCGCGACGCGATGTCGTGCAGGGAAGGATAGACGATGGTCGACGCGAGCGCAACGACGATCCACGGCCACGGCCGCAGCGCATAATGCATCACTTGAAAAGCGAACGTACCGAAAAGCGCATCGGATTCGCTGCGCGCGGCGAGCATGCGCTGCGCGACGTAGCTGCCGCCGCCCGGCTCCGCGCCGGGATACCAAACCGACCACCAGAGGACTGTGATCGGGATCACGAAGATGCCGAGCGCGGTATGCCAATCGCTAAAGTTCGGGAGAAGACCGAGCATGCCGGCATGACCGCCGCGGAAATGCGCGATCAGTCCGTGTAGACCGCCGACGCCGGGCGCGTGAATCGCAAAGTAGGCGGCGGCGAACGCCGAGGTCATCGTGATACAAAACTGAATCATGTCGGTGACCATGACGCCCCACAGGCCCGCGGTCGCCGCGAAGACGATAGGCACGGCAACCGAGATCGCGAGCGTCTCGAAGCGCGGCCAGCCGAATAGAATGCCCGCGATCTTCACCAGCGCGAGATTGACCGTGGCAATGATCCAGCAGTTGAAAAATAAGCCGAGATAGATTGCGCGAAAGCCGCGCACGAACGACGCGGCGCGACCCGCATAGCGCAGCTCGTAGAACTCGAGGTCCGTCAGCACTCGGGAGCGCCGCCACAGGCGCGCGAAAAAGAAGACCGTCGCCATGCCGGTGAGCAGAAACGACCACCATACCCAGTTCTCGGCGACGCCGCCGTCGCGAACCAAATTTGTAACGAGATTCGGCGTATCGGTGGAGAACGTCGTCGCCACGAGCGAAATGCCGATCAACCACCACGGCGCCGCGCGTCCCGCGGCAAAGAACTCGGTGATGTTGCGCCCCGCGCGGCGCGCGAGCACGATTGCCGGAACGAAGCTGATGCCTAAGGAAACGGCGACGATGACCCAATCAAGGGTCGTCAGTTTCATGATAGCGTGCCGCTCCGCACGCGGCGTAACATTCGCTGGAGCCGCTCTTGGTCGAAGCCGAGGCGCGAGGAGGAAGCATAGCCGCCGCTCGGTGACCAACGAGCAACGATGGATCCGGCCAAGAGCGGCCCAGCCCGCTCGGTTGCCTCATCGGCATTCCGTCGGCATCGTTGCTCTTCGCTCGGAAAGCGCTGCCTTTGTCGCTCATCGCGCCTTGCCGGCGGACGCCGACGAGCGCAACGAATGTTACGCCGAGTACGGAGCGGCACGCCCAAGCGCGTTCGTTTCCGTCAGACCGATGACCTCGCTGGGAGCAAGCGTTATTTCGTTCGGCAGTTCGCCATACGCATAAACGCTTAGCCGAATTCCGGAGCGCAGCAAGAAATCGGCGAGCACCGGACGCAGCGCGGCGGTGCAAACTACGGCCGCTCGTTCACGCGGCATCGTCAGCGCGTAGCGCTCCACTCGAGCGCGCAAGGAGAGCGCGGCGCTCGGGTTGAGTTCCGCATTGCCGAAACGGCACCACGCCGTCGTCAGCATCTGCTCGGTGCCGGCATCGAAGATGAGCGGCTCCAGCTGCGCGACGCCGCGGCGCCGCAGGAGGTCAGGAACGACCGCGCGACGAGCCGATTCGGCGAGCTCGGACGGATCGCGTGAATTCGCTTCCACCATCGCTTCGAGCACCGCAATGGGATCGCGCGGCCAAACGCCTTCGCGCAACAACAATGAAAACGCCCGGTGGACCGCTCCGAAGGGCAGGCCATCGCCACCGATCTCTTTCACGAGCGCCGGTACGGTCGCGCGCAGATGATCGAGCAGCGAGGAGAGTTCCTGACGGCCGACGAGCTCGGCGGCATAAGTGCGAGCAATCTCAGCTAAATGCGACCCGAGCACCGAGATTGAGTCGAAGACGAGCGCTCCTCCGTTGACGGCGCGCTCGCGCGCGCCGGCCTCGATCCACATTGCGGGCAACCCATAGACCGGCTCGCGCTCGATACGACCGCCGAACCTCTGAAGCACGCTCTCATCGGCGACTGCCAGCACTCGCTCGAGTTCGAGGCGCCCGACCCCGACAAGTCGGTCGCGCACCCGAATTCCGTAGCTGCGCGGGTCGCGCGCAAGGTCGTCGCGCAGGCGCACGCCGGGCAGCACGACGCCAACGTCGGCCGCCAACGCTCGGCGTACTTCACCGACTTTATCGAGCAGCGCGTCGGCGAGCGGCTCAGCCAGCAGCTGCGCGAGGTCCGCACCGATCTCGATCGAAATGGCATCGACGCCAACGAGACCGAGCGCAAGCTCCGGACGGCGCATCGCGTGCCGCTTCGCGCGTTCTCGCGCCGCGAGAGCGTCGCCCTCTTTGCGTTGACGCTGTCGCTGCGCTGCGTGTGCAATGGCAAACGCGCTGACGCCGAGCGAGAGAAACAGCGGCCGCGGAAGCGCCGGGACGAGCGCGAGCGCGAGCAGTAGACCGCCTGCGCTGCGCAACGCGTCGGGACGCGCGAAGAGCTGCGTCGCAAGATCCGCCCCGAGCGCGCCGTCGGCGGCGATGCGCGTAACCATCATGCCCATTGCGGTCGAAATGAGAAATGCCGGCAGCGTCGTCACGAGCGCGTTACCGATGGAGAGCAGCGCGAACGTGTTGACCGCGTCGAGCGGCGAAAGAGCGTGATACCCTACGCCGACGACCACGCCGCCGGTCAGATTGAGCGCCACGATGACCAGCGCGGCGATCGCGTCGCCCTTGACGAACTTCCCCGCTCCGTCCATCGCGCCATAGAAGTCGGCCTCGCGCTGTACGCTCTCGCGCTTCTGTCGCGCGCCCTCCGCGTCGAGCAGGCCGGCATGAACGTCGGCGTCTATGGCCATTTGTTTGCCCGGCATGGCATCGAGCGTGAAGCGCGCCGCTACCTCGGCGACACGCTGCGAGCCGGTCGCGATCACGACAAATTGAATGGTGACGAGAATCGTGAAAACGATCAGCCCAACGACCAAATTGCCGTGAACGACGAAGGCGCCGAAGGCCGGAATGATCGTGCCGACGGCGCCCGGCGTGGCGCCCTGCGTTAGGATCAGGCGCGTCGCCGAGACGTCGAGGGAGAGCCGAAAGAGCGTGGCGACGAGCAGCGCCGGCGCGAACGCCGAAAACTCCAGCGGGTTTTCCACCGTCACGGAGAGCAGTAGGACGAGCGCCGAGCCGAAGATGTTGATCCCTAGCAGAAAGTCGAGCAATGCCGGCGGCAGCGGAACGATCAGGATGCCGACCACCGCCAACAGCAGCGCGGCGAAGGCATAGACCGCGCGCTTTTGCGGGTTCACGATTGCGCGACCCGGCCGGTTCGTAGCAATGCTGCGACGACCTCGGCGACGGCGACGTAATACGCAACCGGGATTGCCTCACCCGCACGAGCGTCGCGGTAGAGCGCTCGCGCCAGCGCCGCGTTCGTCACAATCGGAATGTCGCACTGCACGGCAATGGCGCGGGCGCGGATCGCTGCCGAATCCGCAGCGCGCACGAGCACGCGGGGCACGGGAACGCGCGGCGGCAGGTACGCCAGCGCGACCGCTACGTGCTGCGGATTGACGACGACAAACGCCGCATCTTTGACATGGCGCATCCCACCGCGCAGCAGCGCTCGATGCAAGGCACGCCGGCGCCCACGCGCGACGGAGTCCCCTTCTTCTTCTCGGCTCTCGCGCTTGCGCTCGTCGAAGCTCATTCGCAGCCTGCGCAGCCAGGCGTTCCGGGCAGCGCCGAACTCCGCGACTGCGAAACAACATCCGATCGCACAAGCGGCAAATGCAACCTGCCGAACGGCGAGCCAGGTGACCGCCGTCACCCCGGAAATCGCCGTTGCTTGCAGCACTGCGACCGCACCCCACGCAATGAAGGGCGAGACCGCGGCCGTCGCACATCCGAATGCGATCGCGGCGCGCAGCGAATGCGCGAGCGTCTCGCGCGAGAAGACGCGCTTGAGCCC
>JAFAHB010000157.1 GCA_019237435.1 Vulcanimicrobiota bacterium | reverse complement strand
TGACGGCTTGATATCCCGACCACAGCCCGCCGAATGGCACGGTGTATTGGCTGGTATAGAATCGCCACGGCAATCCGGCCGCGTCGAGCTCGTCGCCGAGCGTCTGGTAATCGAAGCACGGACGCTGCGAGCCGCCGTACTCGCGGCGACGCGTGATGACCTCGACCGAGTCGCCCGGGCCGCCCGGACACCCCCACAGCGAGAACGGAACGTCCACGCTCGACTCCGCTTGCGCCGCGATGACGTACTGATGCGCCACAAAGCTCTCGTCGAGTTGCGAAGCAAACGTTTTGTCCGCCAGCACCCACTCGTGCGCGATATCGAAGTACGGCTTCGTTTCTTTATGCGGCACGTAGGCATATTGTCCGTTGCGCGGGCCACCGTAAAGATGCTCGCGATTGAAACCGTTCATGCGGCAGTCGGTGCCGGGCAGCCTGGCGCTCCCATCGCACGCGACGAACATGGCCGCAGCCGAATGGTCGATTTCGTACGGCGTTTTCAGCGAAACCGGCTGCAACTTGACGCGCTGCCCGTATGAATTCTCGCCGCTCGACGCGGTGTCGGCGCCCGGATAGCCTTGAAAAAGATCGTCGAAGCTTCGGTTCTCCTGAACGACGTAGACGACGTGCTCGATCTTCCCGGCGCCGGTAACTATTGCCGGTTGCGTGATTTGGCCAGCGCCCGGATCGAGCGGCGGCGCGCCTGATCCAAGCGAGCATCCCTGCAGCTCAAACACACCCGCAAGTGAAGCGGCGCACGCCAAACGGGCGACGGGTCTCATTCGGCCGGCTCGGAGCATCTTGCGAACGTTCGCCTGAGCGAAGGTGAAGCCGTGCGGCTTGGGGTCGCTGCTGCGCCCAGACTCACGCTGGAGGTGCGGGGGTGACCGAACCGAACTCTCAGCTTCTTCTCAGTTTCAATCATCCAACGCAGACTCCAAACTACAACCAAAAGGAGCATTTGTGAACGGACCTCTACGACTAGCGGTGCCGCTCCTCGCGGCGCTTGCCATCGCCGCGTGTTCAGGCGGCTCCTCCGGCGTGCCCTCCGCAGGCGGTCAATCCGTCGCCCCGCAAGCCGGAGTTCAGTTACACCCCATAGCCGATTGGCAGATCAAAAATCAAGCCCGCGCGATCTGCCCGCAAGTCGTCGGACAACCGACGTGCTTGGCATTGACGACCAAAGGCATTCGGCCGGCTTGCACCGGCTCGCAATGCGGCTGGGCGCCGATAGACCTCGAGACTCGCTACAGACTTCCGATCAGCAAAGGCTCGGGACAGATCGTAGCGATCGTCGATGCCGGCGACAATCCAAATGCCGCTACCGATATCGCGACGTATCGGAGCGAGTTCGGACTCGGCACGGCGAACTTCACGAAGTACAATCAGAACGGTCAGCAGAGCAACTATCCGTCGTACACGGGTTGGTCTGTCGAGATCGACCTCGATATCGAAATGGTCTCGGCGGCCTGTCCGAAGTGCACGATCTATCTCGTCGAAGGGAACAGCTCCAGCTCGAGCGACCTCTCAACGGCCGAGCAGACCGCGCAAAACCTCGGGGCGCACATCATCAGCAACAGCTGGATCTGCTACGGCGGATCGTCCGGATGCGGACTCACCGGCTTCGACACCCAAGGCGTGCTCTATCTCGCCGCCTCCGGTGACGCCAGCTACAACAACATCGGTCCGCCGAGCACCTTTCCTACGGTCGTAGCGGTCGGCGGAAGCCAGCTCGCGAAGAGCGGCTCCACGTACAGCGAGACCGTGTGGAACGGCGCCGGCTCGGGCTGCACCACGAGTCAGACCAAGCCGAACTGGCAGGGCGATCCGGGCTGCACCTGGCGCACCGACGCCGACGTCTCGTCGGAAGCGGGATGCTCGCCACCGGTCTCCGAGTACGACAGCTATGACGGCGGCTGGTTCGGCGTCTGCGGCACGAGCGCGGCATCGCCGACGATCGCGGCAGTCTATGCGCTCGCCGGTAACGCCAGCAGCCAAGACGCAGCGAAAGCGCTGTGGAAGCTCAAGGCGTGGGCACGCAGGCACGAGTTGCACGAGATCACGAGCGGCAACAACGGATCGTGCAGCCCGACCTACTTGTGCACGGCCGGAACGCATGAGTACAAAACCTACGCCGGTCCGACGGGATGGGGAACGCCCAACGGCATCGACGCCTTCTAAGTAAGCCGCCACTAGATCGAAGGTAGCATCGAGGCGGGACGCGCAAGCGCCCGCCTCGACGCGATCCACGGTCACTCGTTGTCGGGAGGGCGATAGTCCGGCGATTGCGTGAGAAAAAAGTCGCGGTCGTACGGTGCCGCAATCGGCACGAAGCGCCGCGGTCTTTGCGTGAAATCGAGACAATCCACCGCCGGTGAGACGGCGCGCCGGTCCGCGCTGGCGAGCTGCCCGAGGCCGAAGAGATCCTCGGCGTAGCGGAGCACGCTCGCGGTCTCGTACTGCACGTGCGAGACGTAGTCGCGCTTGGCGTATGCTGAAATTACGATCAGCGGAACGCGAAAGCCCAAGCCGTCGTAATCTTTGAACGGCGGCGGAACGGGATCGTAGAAACCGCCCCAGTCATCCCACTGCACGAAGACGACCGTCGAATCCCAAAATTTGCTTTCGCCGACCGCGTTGATAAGAGCGCTGACCCACGATGGTCCGAACCCTCCGCCGCATCCGGGATGGTCGGAATCCTTGCACATCGGCGTGATCCACATGAAGTTCGCGAGCCGGCCCGCCCTAACGTCTTTGATAAAGCGCTTCTGCGGGGTAATGACGTTCGTCCAATCGGGTCCGTCGAAGATGTGCTTGACGGCCTGATAACTCGACCAGATTGCCGACGAATCGCCCGGACCTTTGTACCAGCTCGTATAGAACCGCCACGTGAGCCCCGCCTCGTCGAGCTCGTCGCCGAGCGTTTGATAATCGAAACAGGGCTTTTCGCGATTGCCGAGCGTGCGACCGCGCGTGAGCGTCGCGACGCCTTCGTCGGGACCAGGCACACATCCCCATGGGCCGTACGGAATGTTTACGCTGGACTCCGCTTGCGCGGCGATGATGTACTGATGCGCGACGAAGCTCTCATCGAGCTGCGATTGAAACATGCGATCGGCGAGCACCCACTCGTGCGCCATCTCGAAGTACGGCTTCGTGTCCGTAGGCGGCACGTACGAGTACATCGGATGTTTGACGCGCCGCGGACCGCCCGAAGTCTGTTCCTTGTCGAACCCGTTCATCCGGCATTTCGTTCCCGGTAGCTTCCCGGCGCCGTCACAATCCGCGATCATCGCACCCGCCGAATGGTCCATGTCGAACGCGTGCGCAAGCGCGATCGGCTGCAACGCGATCGTCCGGCCTTTCGAATCCCGTCCTTTCGCAACGGTGTACGCGCCGGGGTAACCGATGAAGAGATCGTTGAAACTGCGATTCTCTTGAACGATATAAACGACGTGCCGAATCTTGCTCGCACCGGCCTGCGGCATTCCACGAAGCGCGGCATCGGCTTGCGGGAACGGAAGCTCGGATCGCGCGCCGCTGGAACACGCGGCCAGCAAAACTATTGCCGCCGGCGCGACGACGGCGAACGGCTTGATCAGGGCGAGGAACTCACCGTCGCGCCGACGGGAATTCCCGGCCCACTTGCATGCCCGCGAGGGCTGCCGCCGCCCGGATACGACCAAATATCGACGCTGCTGGTCCCGTGCGCGCAATAGGCCGCATCGTCGCCCGCGGCGATTTGCGTTGCTCCCACCCACGCCTGAACCACGTCGCAGGACCCTCGCAGCGGCGTCGTGCCCGTGACGCGGGCCGTTCGCCCCGCGACGCTTAGCGCGTAGAGACACGAGGTTTGTTTATTCTGGCACTGCTGATCGCCCAACACCAGCGTCGACGAGTTCCAAGCAACGGTGCCCGGCACGTAGAGCTTCGCACCGCTTATCGTGACGAGCGACATCGCCCTCCTGCGGCGTGGGAGCACCGCGAGGACGTACACATGCTTCGACGTCGTGCCGCTGACGTAGAGATCGCCCGCGCCGTCATATCCGGCGAAGTAGTAATAGTATTGCGTCTTATTGGCGTAGATATGCGGTAGGCCGCGCGCGCGATCGTAGATCAGCACGGATCCCCCGCCGCTGAAGTCATAGAAGTTCGTAACCGCAAGATTGCCGGTAAGCGGGTCGACCGCGCAACCCACCGGGTATCCCGTCGGATCGCCCAAACTCGCGATCGGGCTCGTTCCGCCGTGCGCGTATTCGAGCATGTTGTTGTTTCCGGTGTTCGCGATCCAGACGTTTCCCGAGCGATCCGCGCAAAGGCCTTCGGGCTCGTTGAAACCTTTCAACGTGTACTGCAGCGCCAGCGACGGAAAAGTGTAGACGTATACCTCGAAGTGCTGTAGGTCGCTGACGTAGAGCAGGCTATGCGAGCGTCGCGCGACTTGCGTCATCGAGGCCACGTTCGGAGCGGGCGGTACGGCGGCCGAGCAGGACGTAAGCACGAACGCTGCCAGCAGCCCTGCGACTGATTTCGTCACCGCTGCTTCAGCGCAATCGCGCCTGTGGTGGTGCTTAGGCGAATGTGCGCGCTTCCCGACCCAATCGTCCCGCCGCCCCGCGCGCCGACGATATGCTCGCGTTGCTGCGCGAGGCCTGGGACGTCGGTGTTGAAGTCGCCGACGGTACTATACGCCTCGACTCGCGCGCTGCTGCCGCGCGCGATCGTGAGGTTGACGGCGCCGGTCGTTGCGCGCAGATCGATCGATCGAGTACCCGACACCACGCCGGCATCCGCCGTTATTTCGCCGGCTTGCGTTTCGATCTCGATGTTGCCGCGCACGCCGGCGAGCTCGACGGCGCCGGCAATGTTTCCAATGCGCAGCGAAGCGTCGATCGGCACCTCAATGCGATAGCGAACGCCGCCGCCGTGCGAATCGTTGCCATACCGCGTGACGATCGAGACGCCGCCGTCCTCCGGGCTCACGTCGATCCCGACACTGCGCAACTGCGCCGCGTCGTAACCGTATTTTGTCGCTTGCACGTCGACCGTCGCACGCGAGAGGCCTTCCACCCGAACCGTGCCGGCAACGTTCTCGACGCGAACGACGGGCGCGGAGCCGGCGGCAATCGTTCGATGCACGTTCTCGTGGACGCGCTCGCCAAAGCTGCCGCTGCACGCTCCGAGTACCGGAAACGCTAACGCGGCGAATAGTCGCCCTCTAGCCGCCAATGCTCACCGACTCGCCGAAGTAGTCAGTCGGCAAGGGAGGAAGACTGCCCGTCTTCG
>JAFAHB010000025.1 GCA_019237435.1 Vulcanimicrobiota bacterium | reverse complement strand
CGCAATCGTTTGCGATCTGCGCCATCGGCGGCGTTCTGGGCGTGATGTACAGCGTGCCGCTGCGGCGCGCGCTGGTGACGGGCTCCGATTTGCCGTATCCCGAAGGTGTCGCCGCGGCCGAAGTTCTCCGCGTCGGCAGCGCATCGCGCTCCGGCGCCGAGCGCAACGAAGGCGGACTGCTCGCGCTGCTGATCGGCACGCTGGTATCCGCCGCATTTGCGGCGATCGTGGCGACACGCGTCTTCGCCGGCGCGCTGGCGGCATATTTTCGCATCGGCGCCGCGACGACCGGCGCCGCGTTCTCGCTCTCGCTCGCGCTGGTCGGTGCGGGGCAGCTCATCGGACTCACCGTCGGCATGGCGATCTTTGCCGGTCTGTTCATCGCCTGGGGCATCGCGACGCCGATTCTTACCGCGCTCCACCCGGCGACGGGAGCGGCGAGCGACGTTGCCGTCGCCGTCTGGTCGCACCAGGTGCGCTTCATCGGCGCCGGAGCGATCGGGGTCGCGGCGGTATGGTCGTTCGGCAGACTCATCCGCCCCGTTGCGCTCGGAGTCGCGTCGGCGCTCGCCGCGTCGCGACGACGGCGTGAATCGGCGCTCGCGTTGCCGCGAACCGAGCGCGACCTGCCGATCGGTATCGTCGCGCTCGTAAGCCTGGCTTGTTTGATTCCGCTGGCGCTTTTGTTTTGGTCGTTTCTGCACGGCGGCGCCCTAGCGCCGCTGGCGGGAGCGATGACGATCGCGGCGGTGCTCTACGTCGTCGTCGCCGGGTTCTTCGTTGCTGCTGCATGCGGCTATATGGCCGGCCTCATCGGATCGTCGAACAGCCCGGTTTCCGGCTTGGCAATTCTTTCGGTGCTCGGCGCCGCGCTGATCGTACTCGGCATCGGAAGCAGCGTCGTGCACGTCGCAGCATTGCCGATGATCGCCTACGCGTTGCTGGTGACGGCGGTGCTGCTCTGCGTGGCCACGATCTCGAACGATAACCTGCAGGACCTCAAAACGGGACAACTCGTGGACGCGACGCCGTGGCGCCAGCAAGTGGCGCTTGTCGCGGGGGTTGCCGTGGGGGCGCTCGTGATTCCGCCGATCCTGGATCTGCTCAATCGCGCGTACGGCTTCTCCGGTGCCCGGGGGCTTCCGGCGCCGCAAGCGACGCTCATTTCGGCGCTCGCCAAAGGCGTGATTGGCGGACAACTCGATTGGCATCTCATCGGAATCGGCGCGGTGACCGGCGCGATCGTCGTCGCAATCGACGAGATGCTGCGCAAGCGAAAGCTGGCGCTGCCGCCACTTGCCGTCGGGCTTGGAATCTATCTGCCCATCGCGACCACGGCGCCGGTCGTGCTCGGCGCTATACTTGGCTGGGCGTACAATCGCTGGGCTCTTCGCCGGCCCGACGCCGAGCGCGCGAAGCAGCTCGGAGTGCTCGTGGCTTCGGGCCTGATCGTCGGCGAGAGTCTCTTCGGCGTGCTGCTCGCGGGTTTGATCGTTTTCAGCGGCAACGCATCGCCGATGGGGCTCGTCGGCGACTCGTTCGCGACGGCGGCCAACGCGATCGGTGCGGTCGCGTTTGTCCTCGTTTTGGCGGCTCTTTTTGGTGCGCTTCGCGGGATATCGCGAGGGAGTGCGGGAAATTTGGCAAGGCAGTGACCCGCTCTCTCGTCATCATCGGCGCGGTTGCGGTCGCGGTCACCTTCTCGACCGCGAAATCGAGCGCGCATCCCGTCGGCGGAGCCTTCACGCCGGTCTATCGGCCGGCTCCCGTGTTCGTGCCGCCGTCATCGCCCCAGCGGTTGGATCGAGAGACGTTCAAGGTTCCGCTCGTCAACGTGCATTCACCCTCATTTCCCGAGGCGCGGTATCCTTCGATAGGGCCGTGGCGCACGCACGTGCTGCGACCGGGGCTCGAGTGGTACCCTACCAGCCCCGTCTGTTTTGCAAACGGCACCGGATGGGTGCAACCGGGCGTGCAAGCGACGTGGAGCGACGAGCTCGCATCGCCGGGCTTTACGATCGGATCGCTCGCCGGCGATCCGTCGCGCAGCCTTTTTGGCTCTTCGCCGTCGTACGAGACGGGCCTCACGTCGTCAACTGACGGCGTGGGGATGGGATCCAGCCCGATCTCATTCCAATACGGGTTACAGCCCGCGCTCTGCAGCGGATCGAACGTCGCCGGCTTCTAACTACTCGTAGCGGCCAGACTGTAAGACGGCCGATATCGCCGTCGTGCGTCCGTCGGTCACAATCGTAATCGCACCGTTTTCATCGGTGCGATAAATTTGCGCGCCGAAGCGGCGCAGCGTTTCCAGCGTGGATGGTGAGGGATGCCCAAATAGATTGTGACGCCCAACGGAGATGATCGCGTAACGCGGGTGCACTGCGGAGATGAATGCCGGCGTCGAGCCGTATGCCGACCCGTGATGCCCGACCTTGAGAATTTCGCACCGCAAATCGACACCTTCCGCTAAGAACCGTTCCTCGGCAGCGGCGCCGGCGTCGCCGGTGAACATAATGCAGAAAGAGCGATAACGCAGCGTGAAGGCAACCGAATTCTCATTGATATCGTTGCGCGAGTTGGCGATAAAAGGCAGTGAAGGTCCGAGAAAGTGCAACGTCACGCCGTCGCCGGTGCGCCACTCGCCGCCGGCGCGCGGGTGGATAACCGGTACGGACTCGTCGCGAGCCGTTGCGAGCGCGTCTTGGTAAGCATGGCCGCCGTAGCGCTGTCCGCCATCGGCGAGCGCGGCGACATAGAGTTTTCGCAACACCGGAGCCACACCGCCCGCGTGATCGCCGTGCGGATGCGAGATCACGACGGCGTCGAGGCCGTGGATGGCGTGCCGCAGCAGATATGGCACGACGATGCGCTCGCCGACCGCCTCCGCGACGGACCCGCTGCTCTGCGCGCCGCGCTCGAGACGCCCGCCCGCGTCAACCAGCAGCGCGTAACCGCGCGGGCTTTGAACGACGATCGCGTCGGCCTGCCCTACGTCGAGCACCGTGATGCGCAGCCTCGAGTCTATCCCGCGCGGAGGCCAGAGCACGAACGTCACCGATAGTGCAACTGCGGCGGCTGCCAACGTTCGCGCGCCGTGTCGCCACAGCAGCGGCGCTGCGAGCAGCGCGGCATCGTAGACGGCGATGCACCATGAAGGCGCGGGCGTCATGACGATCGCTGCGCCCGGAATTGCAGCGAGGGCAGTCACGACGCCGAGCATCCATGCGAGCAGCCAGGAGTTGCAGTTCGCGATCGCTTGCGCGAGCGGCGCGGACCACGCGACGGCAAGCTGCGCCGCTCCAAGCGCCATGGTTGCCGCTACGCACGGCACGATCGCTAAATTTGCGACCACCGCGTAGGGCGTGAACTGCAAGAACGTCGCCGCTTGAAGCGGCCAGAGTCCGAGCTGCGTCGCGAGCGATAACACGAGAGCTTCGCGCACGCGATGGGGCAGCGATATTCGCAGCTCGATCCAGCGTTCGAGCGGACCGGCGCAAGCAAAAATCGCTCCGACGCAAGAGAATGACAGAGCGAACGACGTCGTCGCCACGCTTTGGGGCCGCGCAAACGCCAGCACGAGCGCGGCGATCCCCAACGCGTTCCACGAAAAGGTCGCACGCCCGCAGGCTCGTGCGCTCAACGCGGCGGTCGCCATCGTCGCGGCGCGAACGGCCGGCAGTTGCGCTCCGCTCCACCAGACGAAGGTCCACACGAGCGCGATTGCGGCCACGCACGTCAGCCATCGCCGCAGCGCGAGCAACGTCAGCAGCGCCGTGCAGAGTGCGGCAACGACGCCCAAGTGCAATCCCGCCGTGACCAGCACGTGCACGGTGCCGGTCTCTTGAAACTCGTCGCGCAAATCGGGCGGCATCGTCGATCGCTCGCCCCATAGCTCCCCTGCAACGACCGATGCGTACGGTTCGCCGAGCCGGTCTCGCAACTGCGCGCGCGCCCACGCGTGCGCGCGAGCCAGCCAGATTTGCGGCGTCGACCATGCCGAGGCTCCCGTCGACATCACCGCTGCGCCGTCGATGCGCCCGTCGAGACCGCGCTCGCGCTCGATGGCGCGTTCGCTCGGTTCGTCGGGATTGCGGGAGTCGTCGAAGGGCTCGAGCCGGCCGCGCACGACGGCGCGCGCGCCGGCAGGCGGCGGTTCTTGCACGCGAGCGCTGACGCGAAGACCGTTATCGAGCAGCAGCGTCATCGTGGAGGAGCTATCGCCCGCAGCCGATGTGTCCAGGACCGTTGCGGCATAGCGCGCCGTGCGGTGCTCGACGACCACTGGTTCCGCGCGCTGCCGGATTGCCGCGTTGGCCGCGGCAACGATGAAAACCAGACCGAGAAGGCCGGCGAGGGAGAGCGGCCACCGCGCGAACGCTGCCGCGGCTGCCGTCGCCCCCAACGCACCGCAGACGACGAGCCGCAAATCCGCCGATAACGGGCAGACCGTGAGCACGCCGAGTACTGCCGCCATCGAACAGAGAAGGAGCACAAACGGGGGCATCGCCGTTCTCCTGCGACGAGCCGGCGCGCCGTCTACATCTCATTCTCCAGCAAGGAGAGCGTCTGCGCATCATCGTCACCGGCGGA
Source organism: Vulcanimicrobiota bacterium (assembly GCA_019237435.1). GTDB lineage: Bacteria > Vulcanimicrobiota > Vulcanimicrobiia > Vulcanimicrobiales > Vulcanimicrobiaceae > Cybelea. The sequence goes on along the minus strand of JAFAHB010000025.1, from coordinate 719 downwards.
GCCGGCTTCATCGGATCGCACGTCGTCGACGCGTACGCGGGCGCCGGCCACGACGTGCTGGTCATCGATTCGCTTTGGGAACACGGCGGCGGACGCCGTGCCAACGTGCACAACGGAATCTCGCTCGTTCACATGGACGTTCGCGACGAAGCGATCGCCCGGATTTTCTCCGACTTCAAGCCGGACGTGATCAACCATCACGCCGCGCAGCATTCGGTAGCCATTTCGGCGCGCGACCCAATCTACGACGCGCAAGTCAACGTCGTCGGTTTGCTCAACGTGCTCGAACATGCGGCTCGCAGCGGCGTGCGCAAGATCATCTTTGCGTCGAGCGGCGCGACGTACGGAACGCCGGCTACTCTGCCGATCGCCGAAGCGACGCCTCAGCATCCGACCTCGCCATATGGAATTACTAAGATGATCGGCGAGTACTACCTCCATTTTTATCGCGACACCAAAGAACTCGACTTCACCGCGCTGCGATACGGTAACGTCTATGGCCCGCGCCAAGATCCCAACGGTGAAGCCGGGGTCATCGCAATCTTTATCGGAAAGTTTCTTACGCGTTCGGCGGTGCGCATCGATTGGGATGGGGAGCAGACGCGCGACTACGTCTTTGCGACCGACGTCGCCGCGGCGAATCTCGCCGCGCTCGAATCGGGCTCCGGACAAGCGTACGTGATCGGCACGGGGAAAAAGACGAGCGTCAACGAGATCTA
>JAFAHB010000296.1 GCA_019237435.1 Vulcanimicrobiota bacterium | reverse complement strand
CTCGCCGATCGTTCCGCGCTCGAGCGCCGCAACGTGCGCGCGCGCGACATCCTCCACCGCAACGAGATTCATACCGCCGTGACCCGGAGCTTTGGCAACGATCCTGCCGCGAGCGAAATCGAGTACGAGGCGGCCGGTTGGCGTTGGCTTAACGTCGCCGGGACCAATCGGAGCCGTCGGCAACAGCGCGACGACGGGCACACGGCTTGCGAATGCGGAACGTTCCTGATTGAGTTTCGAGCGGTGGTAGCCGCGGTGCGCGTGCCCCTCGGTCGCCGAGCTCGACGTCAGCACCGCGCGTTCGACGCCGGCAATGTGCGCAGCCGCCATGAGGCTCGCCGTTCCGTCCACGTTTACGGCGTTGATCGCAGCACGGTCGCGCGGCGCAAACGAGTAGAGCGCCGCGCAATGCACGAGGTAGCGACAATCATGGAGCGCGCGAGCGAACGCCCCGACCTTGCGCAGGTCGCCGGCGATCCAGTCGAGGTGTCCTTCGTCCTTCGACTCCGCCGCTTCGCGGCTCCGCTCAGGATGACACAAAGGGTCGCGTCGCAGCGCACGCACCTCGTAGCCGGCGGCGAGCAGCTCGCGCAGAACGTGCGAACCGACGAACCCCGTTGCGCCGGTGAGGAAGACGCGAGCGCTCATGCCACGTGATACTCGCGCCATCCAAAGGGCTCCTCGCTCGCCGTCGGGTAGTACGCGGCGAGGTATTGCATATGAAAATCATACCCGCCGCATTTGCGGCAATTGCCGTGCTGTTCGTTTCCGGATGCGATAGTGCGCTGTCGGCAGCGCCGGCTGCGGCTTCGGCGCCCTCGGGGCCGGCCGTAGGGCTCGCCATCGATCCCGGCGACGCCGCTGCGGCCGCCTATTGCCGCCAGACGCATGGCGAGGTCGAACTTCGCCATGCGGTGTACGGCAGCAACAGCTCGCAGCTGCTTTTCCTCGCCGGCGTCGCGCAATTCTGTCAGTACACGAGCAAGAAGGACGGCTCCCGCATTCACGTTTTGCTCAGCACGCTCTACGCGACCAAACCAACGCTGGCGGCACTCGCATACTACCTGAAGCCACCGGTGGGATCGTGCAACGGCAATCCGGCGTCGTGCTATTGTTCGTATCTCGGCGGCTCGGATCAATTCGGCGGGACCAGCGGCGCCGGCGGCGGATGGTACAAAAAGGACTCGATCGATCAGACGCTCGAGGCCTGCATCTTCCCCGATATGTCGTCGATCGACTCGTGGGGGCTGACGTACCACGCCGAAGGCATTATTCGGGGCATCAATCTAGCAAAGGTGTTGCGCTATAAGTATCCCGGCGCTCGCTGACGGTTACCACCCCGTTCCGCGCGGCAAACTCGCGAACATCCAGCTCTTCCTGGAGATGCGGACGAAGCCCGCGCTTCGGCCAAGCCCGCAGAATTCGTCGTGGCATCTAGAGCGATTTTCGGAGCCGGACCTCGAGCGGTACCGAAGCGTCTTTCATCGCGTCGGTGACGAGCATCTTTGGGCGGCACGGTTGCTGATGGGCCCGCTAATGCTCGCGCGTTTCCTGACCGATCCCGGCATCGAGGTCTATGTTCTGACAACGCCCAGCGGCGATCAGGGCCTTTTGGAGCTCGACTTCCGCGTCGACAAAAACTGCGAGCTCAGCTTGTTCGGGGTCGCTCCCGATCTCGTGTCGACCGGGGCGGGGCGGTGGCTGATGAACCATGCACTCGAGATCGCGTGGTCGCATCCGATCGATCGCTTCTGGCTGCACACCTGCACGCTCGATCATCCGAACGCTTTTGGTTTCTATTTGCGCACCGGATTCGTCCCGTATGAGCGAAAAGTCGAAGTCTACGACGACCCACGGTATCTCGGGTTGACGCGCCGCGACGCTGCGCCCCGTGTGCCGCTTCTTTAACCCGGTGGACCGTGGTTCCCTCGACGCGCCTTTCCAGCAGCCTCGGGATCGCGCTCATACTATTGCTGACCGTTATCGTCGCGGGCACGGTGGGCTACGTCGCGCTCGAACATTGGTCGTGGTTCGACGCCTTCTACGTAACGATAACAACGATCACGACGATCGGCGGCGGCGAACCGGCGCCGATGAACGTCGAAGGCAAGCTGTGGACGGTCGTAGTCGTTGCCGTCGGCTTCGGCGTGCTGACCTATACGTTGCTGCGGCTGCTCAGCTACACGCTCGAAGGACGCCTTCGAAGCGTCGTTTGGCAACAGCGAACGCGCCGCCGGGTGAGTAAGATGACCGGACACTTCATTCTCTGCGGCTTCGGCCGCGTCGGCAGCGAAATCGCGAACCTATTCACGCAAGAGGGCATTCCGTTTGCGATCGTCGACATCAAGCCCGAATCGCTCGAGCGCGCGGCGAGCGAGGGCTTCTCGACGATCAACGGCGATGCCGCCGATGCGCGGACCCTGCGGGCGGCGGGCGTAGAGCGAGCGCGAGGCTTGCTCGCGGCAATGGATAGCGATGAAGCGAACATCTACGTAACGCTTTCCGCGCGCGTTCTCAATCCCAATCTGTTCATCATCGCGCGCGCGAACCGGCGCGATGCCGAATCGAAGCTGCGGCTTGCCGGCGCGAGCCGTATCATCTCTCCGTATCAGATCGGCGGCCGGCGGATGGCGAGCCTCGCGATGCGGCCGACGGCAGTCGAGTTCGTCGACACGGTTTTGGTGGCGAGCAACAGCCAGCTCGTGCTCGAAGACTTTTCGATTCCGGACGACTCGCCGTGGGCGGGACAGGCGATTTCGACGCTTGCACCTGAAGGCAGCGAGATCGTGATCCTAGCGCTCAAGCGCGGCGGAACGATGCTCTTCCGCCCTACGCCGCAAACGCCGCTCGAAGTTCGCGACGAGATCGTCGCAGCCGGTCCGCCCGAGGGCATTCGCGCGCTCGACCATCGCTTGCGCGGCGGCTAGCGCCCGAGCGCAAAGAGCGCCATCGCGATGATCAAGACGAACGCCACGATGCCCGAGGCATGAATGGCATGCGCGGCGTGTGGGCGCCGTACGCCGCCGTGACGCGACACGACCCATAGGTCCGCAACCGAAACGACGATGCCGACGGCCGCGATGACGACGAGCAGCGGGATGAACCGAAAGTATGCGGTCGCCGCGAGCACTACGCCGATCGCGACATCACGGATGCCCGTCGCGCGAACGTAGGCCGTCTCGCGATGGCCTTCGACTGAAACACCGTAATGGCGCGCGAGCGAGTGCGGCGCCAGCAGCGCATAGATACCGACCGCGATGAGGACGATCGCAATCGCCCAGCCCAAATAGATCGCCGCGGTCATACGCGAGTGGGCGTTACTTGCCCCTGCATTGGGGACGGCCGAACAGGACGTAGTGCGAATCGGTCGTCCCTCCGGGATTATCAAGTCCATAGCCGAACGCATCGAAGAACCTTCCGCCAAGCGACGCTGTCGGATCTTGGCGAATCGTGACCTAATCGCCGAAACGCGTCGTGCCGACGTTGCTGTTCGTCGTGATGTAGACGACAAAGTCACCCCAGAAGCCGACGACGTGGTTCTCGTAGTTTCCACCTCCGCCGTATTCGAGCGAGAGTCCGACTTCTTGCGTGCACCCATTGGTCGCCAGGGACGGATAACCATACGCATAGCTCGGATTCCAGATTTGCACTTGTTGCGTCTTGCCGAAGCCGCTCGGGTTGATCTCGACCATTTCGACGTGCGGCTGCGGGAAATTCGAGTTGGTCCCAGCGCTCCACGCAAACCAGACCTGGCCTTGGGCCACCGTCGCACCGATGACGCCATTTCCGGGAAAGCCGCTCAAGAAGCTCATCCAGTCGTTGCCGTCCGGCGCCTTCGAGGAAAGCGAACCAGTCGGCCATGGGTTGATCGTCACGTCGCGCCACGAATACGAACCGGAACTCTCCGGCCACGAAAAAACGCGCAGCTGGTTGTTTTGGTCGTGCCCGGCCCAAAAGATCTGACTACCCGTGTCCTGGCTCAAGTGCGCGCTCCACGCATCGGCACTATCGGAGGGCGTCGTGTAGTTAAAATTTATCGTACCGCCGCTTTGGATCTGAGAGAGCGGAATACGCATGATCTCGCGGCCGCTGTTGCAACCCGGCGGATTGCCCTGCCAACAGGCGTCCCAATCGATGTAGAGATAGTTCGTGCCGACGGCAAGGTCGGGGTAGTCGTATCCGGTGCCGCTCGGTTCCGAAAAGAGCGACGGAGGCAAATCCCAATACGTCCAGGACTGACCGTTGCTGCTCTTGACCTGCGCGGGGCTCGCGGCCGCCAAGCGCATTCCGTCGGTGTTGTTTCCCTGCAGCAACCAAACGAACCGATCGATGGCCGGAACGTACTGTACGACTTGATCGCAACACGTTCCGAGTGGTGAGTTTTGAAAGATCGTCGATGGGTTCAGTTGCGTGAAGCTGCCGCCCGTCGAGTACGAGCCGTACGTATTGGCCGTCATGAACGTTACGCCGCCACCCGTGGCACCACTCGGCTCATCCGGAAAGCCTCCGGCGAAACCGTTGCTTTGATTGACGTTGAACGTTACGCCGTTGGGATCGCCGGTCGGTGCCGGCTGCGGTTTCGACGCCGGTTTCGACGGCGGCAAGTACGTCGCGTTGGGAACGACCGGAACGCTCCACCTCGATCCGTTTTCGTGCCCGCCGACGCTGGGTGTCTGGAGCGGATAGACAGGTCCCGTCCCCGTATGGCGCGCCGGCGCCGATCCCGAGTTTGCGGCCCGCGACCCCGGCGACGCGACCGGAATGCGAACTAATCCCCCCAGCGCAAAATTCTGGGTCGGCGCCGACCCGAACTGTACCTTTCCGCGAACCGAAAGCTTGTAGGTTCCCCCGGGCTGCAACCCCGCTTTTGTCAGCGTCGCGTTAACGGGCACGCTTGCACTCGCGCGAATCGTACCGACTGCGATGGGCACGCTCGGAGTAAGGGTCGCACCACCGGCATCGACTGCGTCGACTTCGACGCCGGAAGCGTCGACATTGCCGGTATTTTGCAACGTCACCGCAAAGAGCGCAGTGCTCGCCTGGAGCGCGATCCCAGCGCCGCCAAGCTCCAGTCTGCCGTTCTGCGCAGGCCCTTTATTCCAGCACGACGTCAGCGCTAGAGTGACTATTAAGAACAGCGCTGCTCTCGCCGTCGGGACTGCTGTGGAAAGTCGTTTGCTAAAGTCCACGGTTCTCGCCCCTTTTAAAACGCGGGCGATCGCTCTCGAGCTTGAGCTCGTTTATCTCCGGTCGCTCGTGCGTAGAGTTGTTCGGTCTCAGCCGCCCTTCTCATCCATCGGTTAGCACTTCCTCGCGCGTGCGGGCCTGTCCCTGTTGTTTAGACCCAGAGATGGAAATCCTCAGGCATATGTGTATGTATCGCAACTGTAACACCCATGTTCGAGAACGTTCAGCGTTTTGCATACGGTACATTCGACGTCTAGGGTGGAGTTGGCTTTATGAACCTGAATGTGGTAATCGGTGCCACCGATAAAGCGCTGGACGTAGTCAGTACCGTGGAATTTAAGGCCCGTCTTGAAAATGTCGTAGAACGTTAACTCTCTGCCGCAGCTGTTGCACTTATGCGACTTGCTAACAAAATAACCTGAGTGGTTTACTCCCGCGAAGGCGTTGATTTCCCGGGCTTCCTCTCTCGTTACGCCGAAACCTAACGGACGCTGCCGCTGAAACTTGTCGTGGACAGGCTTAGAAACCTTGAACAGCAACTGGTCGGGCCCGGGATGTGATGCTTGATTCTCGATGAGTGCGACAACGGCATCGGGCAGTAGTTGTTCCGCACTAAGATCGACGAAGATTGCCATGGCTGCTCTCCTCTCAGGTATTACCGGGTAGAGTGACAAGGCCGGTGGAATAACCGCGATTTTCTGTGGAGTTGTGCGAGCGCCCTGTTATAAGAATTATGCGCCACCGAGTGGCGGAAGGGATCACCGCGCGTGGGGCCAACGAGGTCACGCACTGTGCGCATCTTTCTTCAGATACCAGGCATTCAAGGTCAGAGTTCTGACCCTCAACACCAAGGGTGGATCGACCTTCTCACGGTTTCCTTTGGAGTACGAGATACGGCTGTACCCGGAGGAGCCGCCGAGGCGTACAGCATTCAGTTCGATTCTGTGATGGCGACCAAGGTCTTCGACGCCACTTCGTTTCTGCTGTACGACCAGGTCGTGAACGGTTCGCCCACAAACGGAGCTGTAATCGAAATCGTCATAGCAGAGGCGGGCAATCCACACACTACCACGTATCGCCTCGAGCTTGTGGAAAGCATGATAGCGTCCGTCAGTTCCCAAGCGCAAGCTGCTGCCGATCAGGACGAAGAAACCGTCCAGTTTTCATGCCTGCAAATGCGGTGGTTGTATAAAAGCACCGATCCGACCAGTAAAGCCATCGTCAACACCAGAGGGGTGGGGACGTTACGAAGCAAGTCGCGATCTAGTCGTTCAGGCCGCAACGCTTAGCCGGCTGGTGCGATCACGATGATCCGGTTCCGTCTAGGGCCGCTAGGCCATAGAAAAACGGCGTCCTATACGGCGCCGTTCTATAGTGGTGCTTCCGCCATTAGCCGGAAATGTTGATGATTCTAAATCGGTGTGCCGCGCATATTGCCACGATTTCTTCATGGCTCAGCCGTCGAAAGCTCCTGTTACCGAAATCGAAAATCTGGCCGGCTTCAGTCGCATCGTAGCGCGCCTGCGCACCAGGATTCAACGACGGCCGCCTTTGCAGGGTCTGCTTCTTAAAGTTGACGCGATAGGCGATACCGTCTCGGGCAAAGAGGAAAATTTCCCCGCGTGGGTTAGCGTAGCCGCCGTAGACGGGTTCCGAAAGCTCGGAGGGTTCTTTGCCGCGAGCGGTAACGGCAAGCGTAGCAACGGGCAAGGGAGCGTGGACCACAATTCCGTACAACGATAAAAATACGGAAAAGGTTGCGCTCTGGTAAGGCTTTGTGAGAGAATGCTCGTCGCCTCGACAGGTCGCCCTCCGTATCCTCAAGGAGTACTTCAATAGCCAGACGCAGTAGAGTCCGCAAAACCGGTCAGCGCCAGCCGAAAGCCCATAATACCCCTCAAGCGGTCAAAGAGAGCCCGCTTGAGGTAGTCGGCAGCATCAAACAAGTCTTTCCGAGTGCGACATTTTCTGTCGAGCTCGACAACGGCCACACGATCCTCGCGCATATCGCCGGGCGCATGCGCCGTCATCGGATCAGAATTCTCCCCGGTGACCGAGTTGACGTCGAAATTTCGCCTTACGACCTAACGAAGGGCCGGATCGTTTATCGTCACCGCTCGGGCGAAGAACGCCGGGCCTTCTGAGGGCTGCGTCTTAGTTTCGCGCGAACTCGCTGGTTGTCGCGGGCTCGAAGGCAGTCTGCCACAGGTACATCTGGTTTCCGTCGGGATCTTCCAAAGTGGCAAACTTTCCGGCATCGTCCTCGGTGATCGAGCCTTTGATCGAAACGCCCTTCTCGGCAAGGCGCGCTACGACCGTTTCGATCGGCTCGTCGATCTCGAGCCCCAGCGTCATCGCGCCTTTCGTCCCCGGCGCCGGGTATTTCGGCGAAGACGGGTGCAGCCCAATGGTCAGGCCCTTGCCCGCGTCGATCGTAGCCCACG
>JAFAHB010000102.1 GCA_019237435.1 Vulcanimicrobiota bacterium | reverse complement strand
AACACAAGGTTTGAAAGTACCGCATATGCTCTGCTTGCGTCACTCAATGCGTTAATATCAAGTGCAAGCTCGCTCGATTCCGTGAGTCTCTCCATCGCGACTGCCGCCTCTCCAGCATGCCGAGCCAAAATTCCGAGATGGCGCAGTATCCTCGTACGCCGTGCATCGAGTCCAACATCGAGGAGTAAGGATTCGATAGTCGCCACGTTGCTGATCGCCGACGCTATGTCGCCGGTTATCGCATGCCTCGCTGCGATAAACGATAGGGCTTCTGCTCGGTAAACGGATTTCTGCCGCGGATCGGATGCGACTACGTCCAGCACTGACATGACATCCTGGCCTTGGTTTGCCATGAGCGACGCTAGACGCAGGCTTACGGTCGCAATAAGGTCGCGGTTATTCTTTGCGCGATCGAGGGCGCGGCGGAAAAGAGATTCAGCTCTACTAAACCGACCCGCCGTTGCCTGGAGGGCACCCTGCAGTGCGAGAATCGACGGGTTTTCCCGGCGAGCGCTTTCGTCAAGAGCTTCGATCGCTCGAGTAACCACGTCGCCGCGAGCTCGTTCGAGCAGATCAAAGCCGTGCCGTTCCAGGAGGCGTACAACATCGGTCATTAAACCCGCTTTGACGTACGAAGGAATTGCGTGCTCGAAGTCTCCGCTCTTCTCCAGCGCCTTGGCCGCTCGTTCGTAAACGATTTCCTGCGAGCGTTTTCCGCCGAGTGCCGTCTGATGCCGCAAGAACTCCCGGAAAAGGTCGTGGCACTGATAAATGCCCACCGACTCCTCATAAATGAAAGCCGTCCGCTCGCGAAGCCGTTCGACGGTCGTCAATGCCCGGTCGAATCCGGCTCGTTCGAGGATGCTGACGTCGATCGCGGGTAGCGCGACGGCCACCTCCAGCAAACTGCGCTCGGTATCGTCGAGCGCGCAGTAGATCTGCTCGGCCAACAGCCGGTAGATCATTTCCCGCGTGAGCGCCGACACGTTTCGCAATTCGCTGGTTCGCAGCGATGAGCGTAAAGCAAAGCTTATCGCCGCGGGCCAGCCCTCAGTTAGCGTCAAAAGCCGGCCGAGCTCGTCGTCCTGGATCGTAAGGCCTAAGCGATTGGCTGCCTCGCGCGCTTCAGCCAATGTAAAGCGCAGCGCATGCTCATCGATGGGCAGAACCGCATCATGATAGGCGAGCCAGGTCCCAATCGGCAGCCCCGTAGTCGATCGTGAAGCAATAATCCAGCGGATACTGTTCTTCGTGCGGTCGATGACCGAGCTTAAGAATCGCGCTACCTCGGGGTCGCCCTCCGCCACGTGCAGATCGTCGATCCCGATAACGCCGGTAAACGATTCGAGGTGCGCGTGCATCCAGCCGGCCAGATCGATGGCTCGACTCGAAGAGGCCGTGTTGCGCTCGTAGGCGCCGGCCAGCGTCGTTAGTGCGTGCGGAGCGAAATCAGTCAGCGCTTCGGCAAGACCGCGAAGAAAGCCAAGAAAAGTCGAATGATCCGGACAGAGTGCAAAGCGCACGTTCGTAGCGCTTAGCGTGCTCAAATATTGTCGAAGTATGACCGACTTTCCGTAGCCCGCGGGCGCTACCAACAATGTAACGGGGTAGCGTGCCGCGCCTTCCAACCGCTCCGACAAGCGAGGTCTTGCGATCGGAGTAAAAACACCGACCTGGCGACGTTCGTCGTTATGCGGCGCACGGACCACCGCCGAACGTTCTCGGTTCTAGTGTGCGATCCCGTTGGGCTTTGGAACGCCGCCCTCCCCGACGAGCATGCTCAGATAATACGCAAGCAAAGAACCGGTCCAGTGCAGGCGTCCAGCAAGCCACGCTCGCTGGGCAGGGCAAGTGATCTCGCCCAACTCGAGCACGAGGCTCCCGTTACGCGCGTCGACTTGCTTGAACGCGTAATACTCGCGAAGATTTGCTGTGAAATTGTCCGGGCGAAACCCGAAGGGCCAATACCCTCCGTAAAGACGTCGCCACATCGATGCAGCCGCGGCGTCACGCTCGTGCGCGTATCCGATCGAGGCGCTGCTCAGGCACGGTGGAGCGGACCCGTCAAAGTGAATGAAAACGGCGGCTTTCACGTGGTACTGCCCTGCGAAATCCGCTGGAAGCCGGGCGACCGCTACGCCGTGCGCGCGAAGAATCTGCGTTGCGGCGTCGGCCACGATCGGCGTCCATTCGCGCTCGCCGCTGGCGCCAAGGTTGCAGTGATGCTGCGGAAAGTGCGCGCAGCTCGCAGGGCGGCCTTCGTGGCCGGCCGAGATGAGGACGTCGTACACGAGCGCGGCGCCCAGGACCAATGCGAGCATGAGCGCGCTATCCGTTCGCCGTAAAGCCGCTCGATGCTGCGCCCGATCCTTGCGGCGATACCGATCGTCGCGCTGACCATCGCCGTGCCGCTGGTCAACCGCGTCGAGCCTCGGTTTTTGGGGATGCCGTTTTTGCTCGGCTGGATCGTCGGCTGGGTGCTGCTAACGCCGGCCTTCCTCTGGACGGTTGCGCGATTGGAGCGCCGATGAGCGGCTCGCCCGTCGCGCTCATCGTCGTCGCGGCGGTCGTGCTGGGAACGATCGTCTTTGCGCTCATCGGCGTCCATCGCGTAAAGATGGATCCCGCACAGTACATCGTCGGTGGCCGCTCGTTCGGCACGATCTTCTTGTGGGTGCTGCTCGCGGGCGAAATCTATACGACGTTTACGTTCTTGGGCATCGCCGGCCTCTCATATTCACAAGGGGCGCCGGCGTTCTACGTCATGGCCTACGGCGCGACCGCGTATATCATCGGCTATTTTCTCACGCCGGCGATTTGGCGCGTCGGCAAGGAGCAGGGCTTGCTCACCGGCGCCGACTTTTTCGAGACCCGTTTCGGCAGCCGCGCGTTGGGAGTCGGCGTCGCCGTGCTGCAGTTTCTCATGATCGTGCCCTATGTCGCGCTGCAGTTGAGCGGACTGCAAATTCTGCTGGGCATCGCAGGTTATGGAGCGTACAATGCGACTGCGTCGGTGGCGATCGCTTTTCTTGTGCTCGCGCTCTTCGTCTTCGGCACGGGGCTGCGCGGCACGGCGTGGGCGAGCGTCGTCAAAGACCTGTTCGTGCTCGGCGGCGTGAGCTTCGCCGGTATCGCAATTCCGACGCGCTTCTTCGGCTCGCCCAGCGCTATGTTCGATCGCGTGCTAGCGCTGCATCCGCAGATGCTCGTGCTAGCACACGGCGCGGCCTATCACGGCACCATCTGGTTCATCTCGACGGTCCTCTTGTCGGGAATAGGTTTTTTTATGGGTCCGCAGTCTTGGAACGCGGTCTTTAGCGCGCGCAGCGGCGACACGCTGCGCCGCAATGCAATGCTTTTGCCGCTCTACCAAGGCTTCCTCACGCTGATGATCTTCGCCGGATTCTCGGCGGCGCTGATCGCGCGGGGGTTAAAGGGCACTGCCGTCGATCAATCGTTTCTGCTGGTCGTGCAGCGATACTATCCGGCCTGGATTCTCGGCTTGATCTGCTCAGCCGGTGCGCTGGCCGCGCTGGTACCCGCGTCGGCGCTGCTCCTGGCCGCAGCCAGCGTCATCACCAAGAACGTTGCCGGCACCTTCGGTATTGCCACGAGCGATCGCGCGCGCACGGGCCTAACGCGGGCGCTCGTCTTGGTGGTTGCGGTGCTCGCGCTAGGCTTTTGGATCACCTCGCAACGTACGGTCGTCGAGCTGCTGCTGCTCTATTACAACGGAATAACGCAGTTTGCGCCGGGGGCCGTCGCGACGTTCCTCTGGCCGCGGGCCACTGCATTGGGTGTGGGCAGCGGGATCGCGGCGGGGTTGCTCGTTGCCGTTCCGCTTGCGGCACTCAATATTTCACCGCTCGGAATCAATGCGGGCCTTATCGGTCTTGCGGCCAATGTAGCCGCGCTCGTTATCGTTTCGGTCGCGACGAGGCCGCGGGTTAGTGCGACTGCTCCATCGATTGAAGCTGTATCTTGAGCGGGTTGAGATTTACGGTGACGAAGCCGGTCTGAGGCCGATCGTAGTCAATCATCATGCTAATGACCACGACGCTTGCGATAATGTAGACCGCGCTCAGTGCGGCCGGGCGCGCTCGATCGACTGCAAAGCGCAGGCCCAGCGATAAGGCGCCCAGCGTAACGAGGACCAGCGTCAGCGTGACGACCGCGGTCGGCACGTGAGTCGTCAACGCCTGTAACTGTTCCGCCGAAACGTCAATCGTATCGTTGAGGGTCTGCATGAGGAGAGAGAGGCCGAGATTGTGCGGGTCGGCCTGCAGCGCGGACGACGCCATCCGCCAGAGCTCGTTCTGTTCGTCCGTGCTTTGATCGAGCGTGCGCTTGTAGAGCGCCGGATCGTGCGGCGTTTGGTAGGCATCTAAGCGCGCGGCCAGATAGGCTGTCAGTACTCGACGAAAGCGCGCGCTCTGCGTCGGTCCAAGTTGGTCGGCGCGCAGCCATGTCGTTCCGATTGCATTGGCCTCTTTGACGACCAGCTCGCGCCGCGCGTCGTAGCGCGACGACGCCTGTGCGAACGATAGGCCAAGCACGAACGACGCCAGCGTGAGAAGCCCAGCCTGCACGGCGCTGAATGCGTCAATCTGTTTTGCGGCCGTGGTCAACAGCCTTTGGCAGAACCGGAACGGCAGTTCGATCGTCAGAGCGAGCACGACGAGCATGACGCAGGGCAGCAGCCATGGATTGGCGCCGTAGATTATATAGGACACGAAAAGCCCCGCATTATTGCGGGGCCTTTTCTGACGACACGCGGGCGTCCTTCGCCCTTCGCCAAGCTCAGGGTGACACGATGGTGCCGCTGCGGCTATAGGTCTTCAGGGTTGATTCCCTTGAGCCGGTCGTACTGCGTCTTCTTCGGCACCGCGTGCGGGCTGAGATGCTCTTCGTACTCGCCCTCGTATTGCACCGTGAGCGGCTCGCGATTGCGTTCGTAAGCGCTGACGAGCCGGCTCATACCGTCGCCGTCAGCGCCTCCCATTACTTCCGCCAGGGCGGCTTCGTCGGCCGTCATCGTGGCGTAGGGCATGTCGAAGTCGTGACGCGGACGGCCGTCGTCGTCAACGTCCTGACCCTCCGGCACGATGTCGACGTTACGATAGCGCGACATACCCGTGCCCGCGGGAATCAGCTTGCCGATGATTACGTTCTCCTTCAGACCGAGCAGAGGATCGTACTTGCCCTTGATTGCAGCGTCGGTGAGCACGCGCGTCGTCTCTTGGAAGCTCGCCGCCGACAAGAACGACTCGGTTGCAAGCGACGCCTTCGTGACGCCGAGCAGTACCGGATTCGCAGTCGCGAGCTCCTTACCCGCGGCCTTCATCCGCTCGTTGGCCTCATGGAATTGCGCCGCTTCGATCAACTGCCCCGGCAGTAGCGTCGTATCGCCGCCTTCGACGATCTTCACCTTGCGCAGCATCGAGCGCACGATCACCTCGATGTGCTTGTCGTTGATGTCGACGCCCTGCGAGCGATAGACCTTTTGCACTTCTTGCACGAGGTAGTTCTGAAGCGCCGTCTCACCCTTGACCCGCAAAATGTCGTGCGGATTGAGCGATCCTTCGTTGAGCTGGTCGCCCGGCTCGACGCGCTGCCCCTCTTGCACGAGCAGATGCGTTCCCGGAGGGATCTCGTACTCGTGCTCGTCGCCGGTGGAATCGACGACCGATACGATGCGCTTGTTGCGCTCGTCTCCGAACTTGATCGTGCCGGCGTGCTCCGCAATCGTCGCTTGCCCTTTAGGCTTACGCGCCTCGAAGATCTCTTCGACGCGCGGCAAACCGGTGATGATGTCTTCGGTTGCGACGCCGCCGGTGTGGAAGGTTCGTAGCGTCAGCTGCGTACCGGGCTCACCGATCGATTGCGCGGCGATGATTCCGACCGCCGTGCCGATGTCGGCCTTTGTGCCTGCCGCCAGGTCGCGGCCGTAGCACATCGAGCAGACGCCGTACTTCGACTGACACGTCAGCACTGAGCGAATCTTCACCTCGCCGACGCCCGCCTCGAGCAGCGCCTTGGCCTTCTCCTCGTCGACCTCCGCATTGCGCGTGACGATTGCGGTCGTAGGACGCCTGGGATCGAGGCGGATCTCCTCCGCCGCGCGCCGCCCGATGATCCGGTCGACAAGCGGCTCGATGATCTCTTTGCCGGCGCGAATGTCGCTCACGACGATGCCGTTGCTCGTGCCGCAATCTTCCTCGCGGATGATCACGTCTTGCGCCACGTCGACCAAACGCCGCGTGAGATAGCCCGAGTCCGCCGTGCGCAGTGCGGTATCGGCAAGACCCTTGCGCGCACCGTGCGTGGAGATGAAGTACTCGAGCACCGTCAGGCCTTCTTTGAGCGACGCCTTGACCGGAATCTCGAGAATCCGTCCCGACGGGTCGGACATCAAGCCACGCATGCCGCCCAGCTGCTTCACCTGCGCGATCGATCCACGTGCTCCCGACGTCGCCATCATGAACACCGGGTTGAGCGGGTTCTGCGACGACTGCATCGCGGTCGTCACGTCGTCCGACGCCTTCGACCAAATGTCGATCGTCTTGTTGTACTGCTCGTCTTCCGAGATGAAGCCTTGCTCGTAGAGGCGATGCAGCTCGTCGACTTCGTCCTGCGCTTTTCCGACGATTTCATACTTGTTCTCGGGCACGATGACGTCGTTGATCGAGACGGTCGTTCCCGAAAGGGTGGCGTAATGGAACCCGAGGTCTTTGATCGCGTCGAGGAAACGCGCGGTCTCCGCGTTGCCGTACCGCCGATAACAGTCGGTGATGATCTTCTTGAGACTGCCCTTGTCGACGATATGGTTGACGAACTCGTGATTCCACCGCTCCGGGAAAGCCATGTTGAAGATCACGCGGCCGACCGTCGTCTTTATCAGCTGGCCGTTGTGGCGGACGTAGATCCACTCTTGCAGCCCGATTTGTTTGCTGTCGTAAGCCATGGCGGCTTCCTTGCCGTCGAAGAACGTCGGAATTGCTCCCGGCGCGTCGGCGGCAGGGGCGTTCCGCTTCCGTCCGTGTGAAACGCGTTCGTGGTCGTCGAGTATCGCAGCCTTCGCCGGCCCGCTATACTCTTCGCGGTGGAACGTTAGGTAGTACAGGCCTAAGACCATATCTTGGGTTGGAATCGAAACCGGATTGCCGTACGCCGGCAACAGAATATTGTTCGAGGAGAGCATCAAGATGCGCGCCTCGGCCTGCGCGCCCGCGGAGAGCGGCAGGTGCACGGCCATCTGATCGCCGTCGAAGTCGGCGTTGTACGGCGTGCAGACCAGCGGATGCAGATGAACCGCCTTGCCCTCGATCAGCAGCGGCTCGAATGCCGGAATGCCAAGCCGATGCAGAGTGGGTGCACGATTTAGCAGGACGGGGTGCTCTTTGATGACCTCTTCGAGCACGTCCCACACCTCGGGACGCACGCGTTCGACCATACGCTTAGCGCTCTTGATGTTGTGCGCAAGGCCCCGGTCGACGAGCTTCTTCATCACGAACGGCTTGAAAAGCTCGAGCGCCATCTCTTTGGGCAGGCCGCACTGATGGAGCTTGAGGTTTGGGCCGACCACGATGACCGAACGGCCCGAGTAGTCGACGCGCTTACCGAGCAGGTTCTGGCGGAAGCGCCCCTGCTTGCCCTTGAGCATGTCGGAGAGCGACTTGAGCGGACGGTTGTTCGGACCCGTGACCGGGCGGCCGCGGCGGC
>JAFAHB010000050.1 GCA_019237435.1 Vulcanimicrobiota bacterium | reverse complement strand
GCCGGCTGCAGAAACGCTCCCGGCGGCTCGTTGCCGAACTGACTGATATACGTCGCGCCGACTTGCCACGAGAGTCCCAGCGGCACTTCCTTGTTGTAAAGCGCTTCGATACCGGTGGCTTTCTGGATTCCCATGTTGGAGTACGCGACGTCGCCGAAAACCGGCGACCCGGTTTGGAAGTTAAAGCCGACGATCTGCGCCGTCTGCTCGATGACGTTGTAGCCGCGCCTGTAAAACGGCGTGATCTTCATCGCCGAGCCGTCGGGAAACTCGTGCGCCCAGGAGAGATCGATGTTGGTGAAGGTCGCGCCCACCAGCGGCGCTTCCAGCGTCGAGCTGCCGAAACGATAGTCGCGCGTGAGCCAATAGAGCTGATCGGCGTAGCTGCTGCACAGTGCATTGGCATGTGGACCGCAATACTGCGCGGCTTGTCCCGTCGAGTTGTCGTAGGACGGAACGCCCGCAAACGCCGCATAGGGGATGGTGCTCACGTCCGCGCCGATCAGGCTGGGAAGTGGAATGGCGAGCGTGTGACCGAAACCCAACCGAATCGTATCGCGCGGATCCGGCGAGTACGACCCGTCGAGGTGCGGTTCGTAGAGCCGCTGGTGCTCGACGGCGGGAATCGATGCGGGCGCCCCGACTTGCGTCGGGATTTGGAAGTTATAACCGTCTAGGCGCAGACCAGCTTCGGCTTTCCATTTGTTGGACATGTCGAGTGTGTCTTGCAGATACGCGCCGTACTGCTGCTGGCTGACGGTCTCGACGTCTTCTTCGAACGGAAAGCGCGCGCCGCCGGGCAAGTACGAGAACAAATAGCCGCAGCCGCCAATGTTCTGCTGCGCGCAAAAAGCCGGCGAGAGGAAATCTTTCTCTAAACCCGCCGCGGCGTACGGATTATTGTTGGGCAAGAGTCCGGTGTAGGTGTAGGGCAGCGGCAGCGGCTGAAGCGGGTGCGTGATAGGATAGGTGATGATATACGCCGGCGTCGTCAAGGCGGTGTAGGACGTAAAGTCATAGCGATCGCCGAACGGGACGACATACTCATAGATGCCGCCGTACTTTAGCGTGTTCTTGGTGCCCAACTGCGTCGTAGCGTCGATCTGTCCGGCGGTGCGCTTGCCGCCGAACGGGTCGGCAAAAATGCCCTGCGCCGGCATGATCTGCGATTGCTCGTTGAAGGTCCGCCAGTAGCGTGCCGTTAGAAGCGTCGTGGAGCCCAAGTTGACATCGTACTCGCCTTTATAGGCTAAGAACGGGCTCTTGAGCTCGTCGGCCTGCGAGACGAATGCGTACGTGTTCGGCTGGCCCGGAAAGAGCGGAATAAGATTGTTGCAGGCGTAGTTCTGCGTCGCCGAGTTCACCGGTAAGCCGTTGGATCCAATGATCGGATAGGGCGCGCATCTGCCGGAAGTAGTTCCACCGGAGATGTACGGAAGGAACTGAAAGCCGCCGTAATCGAGCGTCTGCGTTATGGACTGATCCTGAATGAAGAACTGCAGGCGTTGATTTCCATTGTTGCCGAAGCGGTAGATCAAATTGTCGACGAAATCGTCGGAGCTCAAGTACTGCGGCGCGTAGTAGACGAGATTCGGATCGATCGTGCTTCCCAGCGTCGCGGCGTTGGTTCCGAGCGTTCCCAGCGTATTGGCGGCCGTCCCGGGAATGCCGTATTGGAAGGCGCGGCGCACGCCGATGAATCCGGCGTAGTTCGAGAGACGTTGTGACGGGTCGGCCCATCCCCATTCCAGTCCCAACTGATGCAGATAGGGAAAGAGCAGCGCCTCCGCATCGACGTGAAGGTAGGTCGGATACGTACCGTTCTTGGCGGTAAAGAGCACGAGGCCGGTACCGGTATCACCGTGCGTCGCGTCGCCCGCGCCGGGAATGAGCTGCACGCTGCCGACGCCGTTGAGGAGATTGAAATTACCAATGTTCTGGAGCGTATTTTGCAGGTTGGCCGTAGGCGTGGTGTAGTCGATGCCCTCGAATTCATAAGCCGCCTCAAACGCAAAGCCGCCGCGAATGGAGACGGTACCGGTCTTGTCGATCGTCACGCTGGGAATGCTGCGCAGCAGATCTTCCTCGTTGGCATTGAACGCTTTGCCCATGACCGTTTGAATTTGGGATCCCGTGACGGTGTAGGTGTCGATCGTCATGCCGCGCTGAAACGCACTACCCGCGGATCGCGCGTGCGTGGTCGCGATGGTCTTGAGGGTCTTCGAGAGAGTCACGTTGATCGTTTGCTGCGACAGGTTCAGCACCACGATGACCGTCGCGTACGAGAGATAACCGCTCTTGGTCACGTTGACCGAGTACGTGTCGGGCAGCACGCTCAAGAAGCGAAAGTGTCCCTGCGCGTCGCTGACGCTCTTGTAGGTGCCGCTCGGGGATTTCGCCACAACCTCCGCGCCGGCCACGGCGGCGTGCGTTTTATCGTCGATGACGGTTCCGGAAACGATGCCGCCCGTTTCCGCGAGCGCCCGTATCGGCGAAAACAAACAACACAGCCCGGCGGCGACGACGATCCTACGGAGCAAGAAAAACATGTTCACCTTTTTCGCTGCAGTTCGAGGGGCCGCCCAGACAGGGAAGCGAGAGCGTCGCTTTCTCGTTGCTTGCCATGGGCAAGCGGAAGACGTTCAGAGTGCCGTCGGTTGCGTTGAGCGTGTAGAAGCTCGCGCGATACGTATCGGAGACCAGCGCGCCGGCAATTTGGTTGAGATGCGCGTCGGGAAAGAGCCCGACTTGCGGATTGAACGGCTGCGCGAACTGCGCCGTGTCGTTGACCGGCGGCGATGGCGGCGACCCGGGGTGCGGCGAGCGCAGCGGGCCAAAGTACTGTCCGAGCAAAAGCGAAGGCTGACTCGGTGCCGTCGGCGGCCATTCGCTTGCATCGACGAAATTGGCTTGTGCGAGATCGAGGCCAACCGGACTCGGCTGTTTTGCGTAAGGAAAACTCAGTTTGAACAACCGCGACCGCAGCGAGTTGCTTGCGTAGACGTAGAGCGTGGCGTTGATGTCGAA
>JAFAHB010000220.1 GCA_019237435.1 Vulcanimicrobiota bacterium | reverse complement strand
AATCGCGCTTCGATGAAGAGCGCAGCATCGGTTTCGCGTTGCCGGTCGATGACGTCAAGCGCTTTCTTCACCATTACGATCGTAATCACGGATTTTAGCGGCTGAGAGCGCGACGTCGCCGTGGGGTTCGGAGTGAATTGCCGACCGGTCGCCGACCCATTGCAACGGCGGAATCTCAAACAGCTTGGCAAGGCCGTTGAGGCGCGACGCGTAACCCGAGCGCAACCCGGAGAAACGCCGCCAGCCTTCCTCGCGATCGGACATCTTGTATCCGGCAGCCGCGAGGCGATCGCAGGCATGATCGAACTCGGAGCGTTCGATGCCGACCGTCTCGTCTTCGATTTCGACTCGGAAGTAGTGCGAAAGATCGCGCGCCGCATGGCGGCCGACGTTATAGAAGATGCGAGCCTGCCCGTCGTTCACGCCGTCGATGGTGGTCATCATCATCGTCGCCGCATCCAACAGCGTTCCCAGGGTGCCGACCCACGACTGCTCGTCGTGGCTTGAACGGAAGAACGCCAACACGGGATAGGCCAGATGGCTCTCCATGAGCGCGGCGGCCCAGCGTTGAGCGTCGATCATGAGCACGGAGAGATCGTCGCGCGTTCGCGAGTATCCGGCGATCGCAAGCAAATTGACGCCGCTCGGCGGCGTCCCCGCCCGGGCGGCGACGGTCACGACGAAGGTCTCGCGCTGTTGGAACGAGCCAAAGAGCGCGAACAGAAAAGCGGTCGTAATGGAAAGAAACGCGAGTCCGGAAAGCGCGGCGAGCACCGAAACGAATCGTGGAAACGCGCTGCGCCCGGCGACGTCGCCGAACCCGATCGTTAGCAGCGACGATCCTGCGAAGTAGAGGATGGTGCCGAAGGAAGCGTTGTGCGGCAGGATGCCCCCACGTACGCCCCAGAGCACGAAACCGTAGCCGACGATGAGCAAACCGACCCACATCCCGAGCAGCGAGATAAGCATGAACGGCGCAAATGTGGCTAAGAAATCTTCGCGCCGGTCCTCGTCCGTGGCGAAAAGCAGCCACGCAAGCCGCGGCCAAAGCTCCCACATCCATCGCCAAACGTAAGAGCTGATGCGGTAGCGCCGCCCCGTCGCGCGCGGCACGACGACCGACTGAAAGACGTCGTTGAGCGCGAGCGCAATCACGATGGCGCCGAATGCAATGCTCGCGACGTTTAGCAGAATAGACACTTTATACGAAGCTTCGGCGTGACCGGGCGCCGCGCCGCTCGAAGTCGAATGCAAAATCCCCGATGGGCGTCGTTTTCATCACCGGCCCGGTCTGCTCCGGAAAAAGCGCGTTCGGAGTTCGCCTGGCGCTCGAAAGCGGTTGGCCGGTGACCTACATCGCCACGGCGGCGGGTGCGCCCGAGGACGTGGAATGGCGCGCCCGTCTCGTCCGCCACATTCGAGACCGCCCTGCGCAGTGGCGGACGGTCGAGACCGCAGCGATGAGCGACGAGGCGCAGCTCGCGCTCTTTCGCCAGGCCGCACCCGGCACGTGCATGGTCGTCGATGCGCTTGGTACGTGGCTCGCGGCACGGATCGCGACGCGCATCGACTTGCTGGAAGTCGATTACAGCGTCCTCGAAGCGCAACTCGATGAAGAAGCGGCGAAATTCGTCGATGCCATGCTCGACTCACCGGCGTACGTCATCGCGGTGAGCGAGCAGATCGGCTGGGACGTCGTCCCGGTTGCCGCTTCGGCGCGCCTCGTCCGCGACGCCATGGGGCGCATGGCTCAACGGCTTGCAAAAGGGGCCGATCGCATCTACCTCGTCATTGCGGGATACGCGATCGACTTGCGGGCCGCCGGACAACCGATCGACGTCGATTAGCCGGGCACCATGTCGCAAGCACTCGTCCTGATAACGTTCCTGGCGGTGATCGTCGTGCTCACCGTGCTGGCCCGACGGCTGCACATTCCATATCCGATCGCGTTTGTGATCGGCGGAATCGCGCTGGCCTTCATGCGCCACATCCCGCGTCCCAATCCCGAGCCGGAGCTGATCATTCTGCTGGTAATTCCGCCGTTGCTCTTCGGTGCGGCATGGGCTACCGATTGGTTCGATCTCAAACGCAACGCGAGGCCGATTACGCTCTATGCGGTCGGGCTGGTCCTCGTTACGATGGCCGCGGTCGCGGCCGTCGTACATTTTACGATACCGGTCTTCACGTGGCCGCTCGCGTTCCTGCTTGGCGCGATCGTGTCGCCGCCCGATGCCGTCGCGGCGGAGACGATTTTCGAGGGGATCGCCATTCCGCATCGCATTGCCGCGATTATCACGGGCGAGTGCCTGGTGAACGATGCCACCGCATTGGTGCTGTACCGTTTCGCGCTCGCCGCAGCGATTACGGGAGCGTTTTCGCTCGCCCGCGCGAGCGTGGCCTTCGTGATCGTGGCCGGCGGAGGAACGCTGGTCGGAGTCGCCGTGGCGTTCTTGCTGGAGGCCGTACTACGCTATATAACACGCCGCGGCTTCGCCGATGCCGTCATCGTGAGCGTGGTCTTCTTGCTGGCGCCGTTTGGCGCGTATTTACTGGCCGAAGAACTGCACGTTTCGGGCGTGCTTGCCGCAGTCGCGGCCGGAATACTGTTGAGCCGCCGCTCCTCCGGCTTCATCGATTCGGACTCGCGCGTGCTGGCCTCGTCGGTTTGGAGGTTGTTGATCTTCGTGTTGAACGCATTTGCGTTCTTATTGATCGGCCTCGAGCTTCCCGCGATTCTCGCAGCACTGGTACCGCACGTCCGAGACTACGTCTTTTACGGCTTGTTGCTAAGCGCGACGGTAATTCTCGTGCGCCTTGCGTGGGTATTTCCTGCCGCCTATATTCCGCGTCTGCTCAGCCGCCGGCTGCGGGAGCGCGATCCCGTCGCGTCGTGGCAACAACTCGTGGTACTCGGTTGGTCGGGGATGCGCGGCATCATCTCTCTTGCCATCGCGTTGGCGTTGCCGTATACGCTTGGCGACCAAGCCTTTCCAGGGCGAGATCTGATTATTTTCTTTACGTTTTGCGTAGTTTTCGTCACGCTCGTCTTTCAGGGCTTGACCCTGGGCCCGCTCATCGAATGGCTTGGCGTCACCGAAACGAGTCAGGGCAGCAAGCGCGAGTCGAACCTGCGCATTCGCGCGCTCGAAGCGGGTGTCGCGCGATTGCGCGAAGAGGAGGAGCGGCGCACGAGTCCGCTGGAGCGTGAAGTGGCCGATCGCATTCTCGATGAGTACGCCCAGCGCATCAATCTGCTGCGCGGCGGCGAGGCGAATCCGCAAGCCGACGACGCCAAAGAAATTCGCGTCGATCGCACGCTGCAGAAAGAAGCCTTGGCAGCCGAACGGCACGCGATCGCGGAGATGCGGCGCGCGGGCGAAATTCCGGATGAAATCTATCGCTCGATCGAATACGATCTCGATCTTGCGACCCTGCGTTTGAGCTAGGGCGGGGCCGGGCCTACGTCGGCGCCGCGCTCGGCGTTACGCCTGACGTCGGCGTCGCTGCCGGCACGGGAGTCGGCGAGGGAAGCACCCCGGGCGTTGCGGTCGGAGACGGACGCGGTGACGGCGTGGCCGGGGGCGCGAGGGTCGGTTGGCCGGCAGGCGCCGCCAGCGGAACCATCCGGAGGTATCCGATCGAAACCGTGCCGTCTTTGGGAATCGTCGTGTCGGCGGTCACGGTCGTGTAGCCCGCGGCGCGTGCGGTAACCGTCTGGTCGCCGGCGACGGCGCGCAGATCGAATGCGCCGTTGGCGTCCGCGCGGATCGTATAGAGCGAACCGACCGAAACCAGCGCGCTCGAGATCGGATGGTTGGTCATCGCGTCGAGCACCCGGCCGACGACACGACCGAAGTCCTGCACGCCGACCACATTCGGCGGCGGCGAACACGCGTCGCCGAGCGCAAAGAGTATCAGCATCCCCAAAACGGCATGGCGCATACACGAATCTACGTTTCCTCGCAACCGAGGTCCCGCCGGTCCAAGCGTCCGGCTGCAGCGAGCCAATGGGACCGAGAACAGGTGTGGCTTTCCGCTTGTGAAAACTTTCACAAGCAATGACTCCGTACGGTCCGGTCGCGATCTACCTCTGCGTGGCAGTGGTTGCCGCGCTCGCCTTCACCCTCGTTCCCGGACTGTTGGCGCGTGCCAAGCCGAACGCGCACAAGCGCGAAGCGTACGAATGCGGCGTCGAGCCTACCTCACCGGTGGCCGGCCGATTTCCCATCAGATTTTATCTGATCGCCATGCTCTTCGTCGTTTTCGACGTCGAAACGGCCTCGTTTTATCCCTGGGCGGTGAAGCTGCATGCGTTGCGGGTTTTCGGCCTGCTTGAAATGGTTATCTTCATTATCGTGCTGGCAATCGGCTACATCTACGTCTGGAAAAAGGGCGGCTTCGTATGGCGCTAGGCCCGGGTCAGTTCATGCTCGCGCGCCTCGACGACGTGGCGCGATGGGCGCAGAGCTCGTCGGTCTGGCCGCTCACAATGGGTCTGGCGTGCTGCGCGATCGAGATGATGAGCGTGACCGCGCCGGAGTACGACATCGCGCGCCTCGGGTCGGAAGTTTTTCGCAGCTCGCCGCGCCAAGCCGATCTGATGATCGTCTCGGGCCGGGTCGCGCAAAAGATGGGACCGGTCGTCAAACGGCTTTACGATCAAATGGCCGATCCGAAGTGGGTGATCTCGATGGGCGCCTGCGCGAGCTCCGGCGGCATTTTCGATAACTACGCGGTCATTCAAGGCGTCGATACGATCATTCCGGTCGACGTCTACGTTCCCGGCTGTCCGCCCACGCCCGACGGTCTGCTCTATGCGGTGAACTTGATTCAGCAGCAGATTCGAGAAGGCGGCCGCGGCGGCGTTTTGGCCCGAGCATAAGACAGACCAGGTTGCATCGTGCCTAGCACGCAAACTCCGCCGATTGCCGGCGCCGCGATCGATCCGCCGAGCCTGCGTCCGCCCATCGAGGATGCCGTTATCGAACGCGTCGAGCCGGCGCAGCTTCGCTCGCGTCTCGAAGCGCTTAAAGCCGAAGGCTTCGCGATGCTGCTCGACGTCGGCGCGGTCGACTACCTGCAGCGTAAGCCGCGCTTCGACGTCGTCTATCATTTGCTCAAGCTGCCGGCGCAAAAAGCGACGGTCGCGCAAGTCGGGTCGCCGCCGCGAATGCGTCTCCTCTGCGGAGTCGAGGAAGGCGAACCGCTGCGCTCCGTCATGGATCTATGGAAATCGGCGGACTGGGCGGAGCGCGAGATCTACGATCTTTTCGGGATCGCGTTCGAAGGCCATGACGATTTGCGCCGCATTCAGATGCCGCACGATTGGGTGGGGCATCCGCTGCGCAAGGATTATCCGATGCGCGGTCCGGCGCGCGAGCGCGCTCCGCGGCCGAGCTTCGCAAATAAGAGCAACGTCGTCGCCGGAACGCCGCCGTCGGGGCGCACGATCGAAGCGCTGCAAGAAGAAGTGAAGCGCGCCCGCGAGCAATGACCGTCTACGCAAAGCCGCTCTCGCCCGACGTCGTCAGCCAGAGCGGCAACACGATGGTGCTCTCCATGGGACCGCAGCACCCGTCAACTCACGGCGTGCTCCAAATCGTGCTCGAAATCGATAGCGAGAACGTCGTCACGGCCGATCCGGAGATCGGCTACTTGCACACCGGAATCGAGAAGACCGCCGAAGGCCTGTTTTGGACGCAAGCGCAGACCGTGATTGAGCGCATGGATTATCTGGCCCCGTCGTCAAACGCGCTTTGCTACGCGCTCGGCGTCGAGAAGCTGCTCGGCATTACCGAGCGCATTCCACCGCGCGCGCAGATCGTTCGGGTGCTCCTCATGGAGCTTACCCGCCTCGCCTCGCATTGCGTTTGGCTCGGAACGCACGGCATCGATCTGGGCGCGATCTCGATTTTCTTCTACTGCTTCGATCTGCGCGAAAATATCCTCGATCTGCAAGAAGCATCGGGCGGCGCGCGGATGCACCCAAACTACGTGCGAGTCGGCGGCCTCAACGGCGATCTTCCCGAGGGTTATCTCGCGAGACTCGATGCGCTGATCGAGAAAATTCCCGGGCGGTTGCGGGAGCTGCGCGGCCTTTTGCAGGCGAATCCGATTTTCCAAGACCGCACCATCGACGTCGGCTACCTCAGCCCCGAGCAGGCGATTCAGTACGGTGTGACCGGCCCGAGCCTTCGCGGGAGCGGCGTCGCCTACGACGTGCGAAAAGCCTATCCGTATACCGGATACGACACGTACGATTTCGAGATCCCCACGCGCGAGGAGGGCGACGCCTACGCGCGATTTCTCGTGCGGCTCGATGAGATGGATCAATCCGTTCGCATCATCGAGCAAGCGCGCAAGCGCCTCGATACGCCAGGCCCCGTGATGATCGACGATACCAAGGTCGCACTGCCGCCGAAAGAGACGATCGCGCTTTCGATGGAGGCATTGATTCACCACTTCAAGCTGATCAGCGAGGGCTTTCGCGTACCGCCGGGTGACGTCTATCAAGCAGTCGAATCGCCGCGCGGCGAGCTCGGCTACTACATCGTGAGCAACGGCGAAAACCGTCCGTACCGCATCCGCACGCGTCCGCCGAGCATGTACAACCTGCAGGCGCTCAAAGGTATCGCGCCCGGAAATCTCATCGCCGACCTCGTCGTCATGATCGGCTCTTTAGATCCCGTCTTTGGGGAAGTGGACCGATGATCTTCTCGCACTCGGACGCGGGAGGTGGTGGTTTCGGGACGCTCGCTTTTTCGCGTCCTGCGAAAAAGCTGCTCGCCTCGTCGTCGCTCTCGCCGTCCCGGGCGAAGCCTGTCCTGAGCGAGCGAAGCGAGTCGAAGGGCTCCTCCCTTCACGCGCCCGTCACCACCACTTCCCGCGTCCTCACGCATCAATCATCGATTGGTGAGTGGGCATGAGTGAGCGGGAGAAGAATTTTCCGGCGTTGCGCGAGCGGTTGAGGTCCGAGTGCGAGCGGATTATTGCGCAGTACGAGCAGAAGCGGTCGGCGCTGCTGCCGTTGATGCATTTGTTTCAAGCGCACGAGGGCTTCGTGAGTCCGCAGGCGATGCAGGCCGCCGCGGAGATGCTGGATATCACGCCGGCTGAAGTCGAGGGGACGGTTTCGTTCTACACGCTGCTCTATCCGCGACCGGTGGGCAAATATATGCTGCAGGTCTGCCGTGGATTGGCGTGCTCGATCAACGGCGCCGAAGATGTCATGGCGTCTTTCCGCGAGCGCCTCGGCATCGGCCACATGCAGACGACCGACGACGGGCTTTTCTCGTATGAGGAGGTCGAGTGTCTAGCGGCGTGCGACCGGGCCACCTGCATGCAAGTGAACCTGGAGTTCGCGTACGACGTCACCCCGCAAAAGATCGACGGGATGCTCGACGCCATGCGCGCCGGCAGCTATGCCGTGGCTCCGATGGCGCAGACCGAAAGTCCCGAGCGCACGTGGGCGATTCCGCAAGACGCGCAAGTTGCGGGCGGAAAGAAATCGCAGGGCGCTCGCGGGGTGCCGCGGCCCGACAACGCGGGCGGCGTCGGCGACCCGAGCGGCGTCATCATGCTCGACAACATCGTCAGTCGCGACGTTAAATTTTTTACCGGCACGAACGAGCGCGCGATCGTCGACTCGCGTGCGGTCGTGGAAACGGTGGAAGAAGAGGGTGCGCGTGCCGGTCACTAAAGTGCTCATGGAGGGCATCGGCGAGGTCGACATGCGCGGCATCGACGCGTATCGGGAGCGCGGCGGCTACAAGCAATGGGAACGAGTCGTGCGCGAGCTCGCGCCGGTGGACGTACTGAATCTCGCCGAAAAATCCGGGCTGCGCGGACGCGGCGGCGCCGGCTTTCCGACGGGGCGCAAATGGTCCTTTCTACCGAAGGATCGCGCCCCGCGATACCTGGTTTGCAACTGCGACGAAGCCGAGCCCGGCACGTTCAAAGACCATATGCTGCTGGAAGACGTTCCGCATTTGGTCCTCGAGGGAATGCTCATCGGCGCGTATGCAATCGCTTCGCATCACGCGTTCATCTATATTCGCGGCGAGTTCAAACGCGGGTACGAGATCTTCTGTGCGGCCCTGGATCAGGCGCGGGCGGCCGGATTTGTCGGTAAGAACCTGTTCGGCAGCGGCTTCGACATCGACATCACCGTGCATCGCGGCGCGGGCGCGTACATTTGCGGTGAAGAGACCGCGATGCTCAACTCGCTCGAGGGCAAGCGCGGCGAGCCACGGCTGAAACCGCCGTTCCCGGCAGTCGAAGGACTCTATCAAAAGCCGACGATCGTCAACAACGTCGAGACGCTCGCGTATCTAGTCCCGATCCTCGAGCGCGGGGCGGAGTGGTTTGCGGCGGTTGGAACGGAGCGCAGCAAGGGTTACAAGATCGTTTCGGTCTCCGGACACGTGCAACGGCCCGGCAACTACGAAATCCCGCTCGGAACGACCGTGCGTGAAATCATCGATCTCGCGGGCGGATTGCGCTCCGGGCGCTCACTGATGGCCGTGCAGCCCGGCGGCGGCTCGTCGGCGTGCATCTTTGAAGAGCATCTCGATCTGCCGTACGATTACGAGAGCATGGTGAAAGCCGGTTCCATGCTCGGTTCGGGCGCCTTCGTCGTTTTCGACGATACGACCGACTTCGTCAAGGCAGCCTATAATTTGGTGCGTTTTTTCGCGCACGAATCGTGCGGCCAGTGCACCCCTTGTCGCGAAGGCGGAAGTTGGATGGAGCGCGTCTTGGACCGGCTCGTCCACCGTCGCGGCGTCCCCGGCGATTACGAGATGCTCTTGCGCGTTTCGGGCGCGATCACCGGCTTGAATCTTTGTCCGCTGGGCGATTCGATCGAGCCGTTCCTCAAATCCGTGATGCTCCGATTTCCCGAAGCGTTCAAGTCGCGAATTGCGGAACTGCAGCAATGTCATCCCGAGCTTGTCACCCCGAGCGGAGTCGAGGGGCGAGGGGCGGCATGAGCGCACCGCTGCCTGTTCCGAGCACCGAGATGGTAAAGATCACGATCGACGGCGTGCCGGTTACAGTCCCGAAGGGCACGCTGCTCGTCGAGGCCGCGAAGACGATCAAGCAGCAGATTCCGATCTACTGCTACCATACCAAACTCGGGCCGGCCGGACTCTGCCGCATATGCATGGTCGAGATCGAAGGCGTGCCCAAGCTGCAGATCGCCTGCAACACGGCTGCTACCGATGGGATGGTCGTGAAAACGCGCGGCGATCGCGTCGATGCCGCACGCGCCGCCGTGCTGGAGCTTTTCCTCGTCAATCATCCGTTGGATTGTCCGATCTGCGACAAGGGCGGCGAGTGCGATCTGCAAGACTACGCAATGGCGTACGCGCGCGGCACGTCCGACGTTGCGGATCCGAAGCTCGCCAAGCCGAAGGCTGTCGATTTGGGGCCGACCATCGTGCTCGACGAAGAGCGCTGCATCGTTTGCCAGCGCTGCGTCCGCTTTGACGACATCATCGCCGATCAGCGGCAGCTCGTCGTCAAAGACCGCGGCGCCCGCGACATCATCGCGACGGCCGCCGATCGGCCGTATCGCCATAACTATACGGGCAACGTCACCGAGCTTTGTCCGGTCGGCGCGCTGACTTCGAAAACCTATCGTTTCAAGTCGCGCCCGTGGGATCTGACCCGCACCCAGACGACGTGCACGCAATGCGCCGTCGGCTGTCAGCAGTATGCCGACGTTCGGCACGGAGCCCTGTTGCGCACGATGTCGGTCGAGGACGACGCGATTTCCGACGGATGGCTTTGCGACCGGGGCCGCTACAATATTGGTTTCTACGATTCACCCGATCGCGTCACTCAGCCGCTGTACAAAAAAGAAGGAAAGTTCGTACAGGTCGGCTGGGACGACGCATTTCTCTTGTGGGCGAAGGCGATCCGCGATGCGATCGCGGCACGCGGTCCCGGCAGCGTCGGTGTAATCGGCGGCGGCCGGCTGACCAACGAAGAGGCGTTCGTCCTGCAGCACGTCTTTCGCGCGATCGGCGTGCCGAATCTCGATTGGCGATCGGGGCGTCAACGTCAAGCGACGCCCGCCGCGCATGGAGCTCCGCTTGAACGCATCGATGAGGCTCAAGCGATCGTGATCGCGGGCGAATCGCCGGCCGAACTCGCGCCGGTCTTGTGGCTGCGCGTGCGAAAAGCCGCGCTGCGCGGCGCGAAGATCGTATCGGAGCCCGACCCAGCCGATGCCCGAGCGGCTCTCGGAGAGGCTTCGCGCGTCGCCTTGATCTGGGACGGCGTCGATCTCGAGCTTGGGCGCGCTTACGCAGACGCGCTTGCCGGCGCAGGCGAGATTTCAGCATTCATTTGCAGCGAACAGTCGAACGCGCGCGGCGCCGAAGCGATGGGCATGCTGCCGTTTAGCGGACCGGGCTACGGATCGGTGGAACGCGGCCTCGGCGTATACGCGATGTTCGATGCCGCGCGCGCCGGCGATCTCGCGGTGCTTTCAATCTTCGGCGCAAACCCCGCGCGAAACTTCGCCGAGCCGCAGGCTGCCGCATCAGCACTCGCTCGCGCCGGCTTTCTCGTGGTGAGCGAGCTCTTCATGACGGAGTCCGCGGAGTGCGCAACCCTGGTGCTTCCGGCGAAAGGCGCATTCGAGAAGAACGGAACGACGATCGATTGCGCGGGCGACCTGCTTCCCGTCAACGCGTCGCTCGCCGCGCCCGAGGCGGTGTTGTCGGATCTCGAGATGATGATGGGGCTTGCAGAACAACTCGGCGTCGCCTTGCCGGCCCTTGACGAGTTGCATCGCACGGTCGTCGCGTGCGCCGCAAAGACGGCGGACTTCAGCTTTGGCGACGAACGGTTTGCGAGCGGTGTCGCCCTTCGACAGGCTCCGGGTGCCACCCCGATTCTCTCCGGCGGTGGAACCTGGCAGCACGATCCGTGGCTGCAAGGCTTGAGGGCGTAGCATGGCGTGGTGGGTGATCGCGTTGATCAAGTCGGCGATTCTGCTCTTTGTCGTGATCACGTCGTTTGCGTACGCGATGCTTCTCGAACGCAAGATCCTGGGCTGGATGCAGTTGCGCCCAGGCCCGAATCGCGTGGGACCGTGGGGTTTGCTGCAGCCGGCCGCCGACGCGGCGAAGCTGCTGCTCAAGGAAGACCTCACGCCGGACACCGCCGATCCGCTGTTATACAAGCTGGCGCCGTTCATCTCGTTGGTGACTGCTTTTGCCGTCTACGCGATCATCCCGTTCGGCGCGTCGCCGGGCGGCGGAACGTGGTCGGTCGGCAACGTCAACGCCGGCATTCTGTTGATCCTCGCGATCACGTCGCTCGGCGTGTACGGAATCTGTTTGGGCGGCTGGGCATCAGGGTCGAAGTATCCGCTGCTGGGCAGCGTGCGTTCGACGGCGCAGATGATCAGCTACGAGCTCGCCATGGCGCTCTCGCTCATCGGCGTATTGATCCTTGCCGGTACTACTTCGCTCGACGGTATCGTCAACGCCCAAACGCGGCTATGGTTTTTCATACCGCAGTTCGTCGGCTTCGTCATTTACGTGATCACGGCGGTTGCGGAGACCAATCGCGCGCCGTTCGATCTGGTCGAAGCGGAGACCGAGCTCGTCGCCGGGTTTCACACCGAATATTCCGGCTTGCGGTTCGGCCTGTTCTTTATTGCGGAATACGTCAACATGCTCACCGTCTCGTGCATCGCGACGCTGCTCTTTTTCGGCGGATGGAACGCACCGTTCGGCTGGACCTTCATCCCCGGTATCGCATGGTTCGTGATCAAGGTCGCATCCTTCATGTTCTTTTACATGTGGCTGCGGGCGACGCTGCCGCGCCTGCGTTACGATCGGCTGATGGCGTTTGGATGGAGGGTGCTGCTGCCGATCGCAACGGTAAACTTGATCGGCACCGCCATTATCGTGGCGTATAAGGGATAAGGGATTCGTTTGAAATGGCGACGCGAAAACGGCTCTACAACATCGCAGCGCTCCTACGGGGGCTTTCAATTACCTTCGGGTTCATGTTCCGCCGCCATCCGACGATTCAGTACCCGTCGCGCAAGAAGCAGCACGCGCCGCGCTTTCACGGTCTGCACGAGCTTCGGCGCTATGACGACGGCAAGGAACGGTGCATCGGCTGCGAGCTCTGCTCGAGCGTCTGTCCAGCCAATGCCATCACGGTAATCGGCGCCGAAAACTCGCCCGAGGACCGCCGTTCGCCCGGAGAGCGGTACGCCGCGCGCTACGAAATCGACGAGCTGCGCTGCATCTTTTGCGGCATGTGCGAGGAGGCGTGTCCGACCGACGCAATCGTCCTCACGCCGCGCTTTGAAATGTCCGATTACCGGCGCGGATCGTTCATTTACGACAAGAACCGGCTGCTCGTGCCGCCAGAGGCGGGCGTGGGAACGCCGCCCGACGATCGTCCCGGTGGAATTCCGGGCGACCTCGGACGCGTTGCGTCCATAAAATCGACGGTTGAGGTCGAACGCGGATACCAAGCGACGTGGCGCGGCGAGGTGCTTTTGAAACAGCGGAAGGGATTGACGCTCCTGCGTGGCTCGGCTCAGGATGAGACGGCGGAGACGCGGCGTGATTGAATTCTGGCTCTTAGGGGTCGTCTTGATTGCGAGCGCCGTCTGGACGATTAGCGCGAGCAAGCCGGTCTATAGCGTCGTTGCGCTGCTGCTGAACTTCGCGGCGCTGGCCGTGCTCTACGTAACGCTCTCGGCAGAGTTCTTGGCGGTCATTCAAATCATCGTCTATTCAGGCGCCATTTTGGTGCTCTTCGTGTTTGTGATCGCGTTGCTCAGCAGCGGCGTTTCCCCGTTCTCGGTAGGACCGAACCGCTTGCCGAAAATCTGGGCGCCGGCCGGGATCGTGATTCTCGTCGCGCTCGGGTTCCTGGTGTACGCGGTATCGCAAGCGGCGATGGTAGCGCCACGCACGCCCAACGGCCCGGTCGGAGCGGCCAACGTGTTCGGCAGCGTCGCCGATTTCGGAACGGCGCTCTTCACGGTGCAGTTGTTACCCTTCGAAGTCACCGCCTTGATTCTCATGGTCGCCGTCATCGGCGTCATTACCCTGGGGCTCGAAGAGATGGGGGACGTTCCGGGCCGGCGGCGCGACGAGGCAAAAGTCGAGCGCGCGATGCGCGAGGCGATCCTGCGCGAAGGGACCGATTGATGGCCGTTCCGCTGGGCGATTACATCGCACTTGCCTCGGTCATGTTCTTTATCGGCGTGATCGGCGTCATCGTCCGGCGCAATCCGCTCATCATGCTGATGAGCATCGAGCTGATGTTCAACGCGGCCAATCTGCTCTTCATCGCCTTCGCGCGCGCGTGGTTGCAGAACGCCGGTCAAATCTTCGCCTTTCTCGTCATCACCGTCGCTGCCGCCGAAGCCGCAATCGGACTTGCCATCATCGTGACGACGTTCCGCCCTGCAAAGTATGTGGATGTGGACGATGTGAGGACGCTGCATGGTTAGCTCCGTTGCTTGGAGCTCCATCGCTCGGACGCTCGTCGCTCCGCATCCGTGCTCCGCTCCTGCTCCTTCGCTTTTTCGGGAGAGCGAAGCTTTGAAGCAGCCCTCCATGGCTGGCCCGAAAAAGTCGGAGGCCTCGCTCACGGAACTCCAAGCACCGCGCGCAACCACGCAGCGGTGGGGTGGTGAGGCGTGACGCACCACGTGTTGGGAGTGAGTGGGTCGTATCCGCTGATTGTTGCGTTGTGGCTGCTGCCGCTGGCGGGGGCCGTGATTTGCTGGGCGTTCGGGCCGCAGCTGCGCTCGCGTGCCGGCTGGCTCGCGTCTGCGCTCGTCGGCGTGTCGTTCGTTCTCGCCGCGCTGTCGTGGCACGACGCGACGCAAAACGCCGGCGGCTTGTTGGGAGCGAACCGGCCGCTACTCTCGTGGATGCCGGGCTTCGACTTCGGGCTCTTGCTCGATCCGCTTTCGCTGGTGTGGACGTTCATCATCACCGGCGTCGGATTCTTGATCGTCTTTTACTCGATCGGGTACATGGAAGGCGATAGGGCCTACGCGCGTTTCTTTGCCTACATGAGCTTCTTCGTCTTCGCGATGCTGACGCTCGTGCTCTCCGACAACTTCGTCGGGTTGCTGATCGGTTGGGGCCTCGTCGGCCTCGCCTCGTATTTCTTGATCGGATTCTGGTTCGATCGCCCCTCGGCGGTTGCCGCCGCGCGCAAGGCCTTCGTCATCAACGTGGTGGGCGACGTCGGGATGATGTTCGCAATCTTCCTGATCGTTGCCAACGCGCACTCAATCGGATTTGGCGATACCTTCGCGGCCGCGGGAGCATTCGGCTCACCAGTGCTCTTTTGGATTTGCGCTACGCTGGCAATTGGGGCGGCTGCGAAATCCGCGCAAGTTCCGCTCCACACGTGGTTGCCCGATGCGATGGAGGGCCCGACCCCCGTCTCGGCGCTGATTCATGCCGCAACGATGGTGACCGCAGGCGTGTATCTCGTCGCGCGTTGCGCGCCACTGTGGAATCACAGCAGTGAAGCGCAGTTGCTGGTCGGAACCGTCGGCGGAGTTACGGCGGTTGCGGGCGCCATTCTGGGGACGGCGCAATGGGACATCAAGCGAATTCTTGCGTACTCGACGATGTCGCAGATCGGCTATATGATCATGGGCGTCGGCGTCGGCGCCTACGAAGGCGGCGTTGCGCATTTCTTCACCCACGCGTTCTTCAAGGCGCAGCTCTTCTTGGGGGCCGGCTTGGTCATCCACGCGGTCGCCAACGAGCAGGACATTCGAAAGATGGGCGGCCTGTGGAGACGCATGCCGTTTGCGTTTTGGGCGATGCTGACCGCGGTGCTTTCGATCTGCGGCGTACCCGGCTTTTCCGGATTTTTCTCGAAAGATCAAGTCATCTACGGCGCGCTCGCGCACGGACACCCGTGGTTGTACGCCGCGGGCATTCTCACGGCGGGGATCACCGCATATTATATGTTTCGGCTGCTCTTTGTGGCGTTTCTGGGAGAGTACCGCGGCGGGCTCGACACCGGGCACTTGCACGCGCCTGGTTTGATCATGAACGCGCCCGTTGCCATTCTGGTGATTCCGACGGTTGCGATCGGCGGCGCGCTGATGTCGACTCCCGACTCTCCCTGGGAGCGTTTCTTCGCGCCGCTCTTTGGTTCGCAGATGGCGCGGGTCCCGAGCGGAGCCCCGCCGGCGATTTCCGAAGGCATGACCTCCGCAATCGTTTTCGCGCTCGTCCTCGCCGGTTTCGCGATCGCGTGGTGGCGCTACGCGCGCGCAAGCGCGCAGCGCGAGGCCGTGGCTCGGCTCGAA
>JAFAHB010000138.1 GCA_019237435.1 Vulcanimicrobiota bacterium | reverse complement strand
TGCCGCAATGTGCGGCATTACCGGGAACTTCGACCAGGCGATCAAGGAATCGAGTCGCGTCCTCAACGTCGTCGGACGCGTGCTGCCCGCCACCCTCGGCGTCACCCGGCTTGGCGCCGAGCTCGACGACGGTACGATCCTCGAGGGTGAATCGAACATTTCGTCGGCGACGCGACCGATCAAACGCGTCTTCTTCGATCCGCCGGTCGTCGCACCGCTCGAGGAGGTCATCGCCGCGATTCGAAACGCCGACGCGATCGTGCTTGGACCCGGATCGCTCTTTACGTCGGTCGCGCCTAACTTTTTAGTGGGGCGCATCGCCCGCGAAGTCGCACACGCGCACGCCGTGAAGATCTACGTTTGTAACGTCATGACGCAGCCGGGTGAGACTGACGGAATGACGGCCGCCGATCACGTCGAGGCACTGCTTGGGAACGCGGGCGAACGAGTCTGCGATTACGTCATCGTCAACGACGAGTTACCGTCGCGTCTACTCGGTGCATACGCTCAGGAAGGGCAGCTGCCGGTCACACCCGACGTCGATCGCATTGCGGCGCTTGGACTGCAGCCGGTTCGCGCGGCGGTGATGGGCGAGACCCAGACCGTGCGGCACGATCCGGAAAAACTTGCAACCGTCGTTTTGGGGATCATCGACCGTATCGTCGCCGAGCGCGCGACGTTGGTGAAGTTAAAGCCTAATGTGGCGGCTGCTGCGCGAGCGTCAAGTTGAGCTGAAACGGCTTTCCTGGTTCGACGTTCGCCGTTGACGCGAGCGGCTGGTAACCCTTGGCCTGCACCGAGTAATCGGTGATTCCGCTGGGCACTTTATCGATCGAGAACTTCCCGGCGGAATCCGTCGTGGCCGTGAGCACGGTGTCGATCGTCACGGTCGCGCCGGCGATCGGTGCATTCGTTCGGCCATCGACGATAACGCCGGCGACGCTCGAAAATCCCGAGGCAGGGGGAAGCGAATCCGTATTGCAGCCCTGCATTCCAACCATCAGCGCCGCCGCAAGATACACACCCGCAAATCGCTTCATAGGCTAAGTTCTTCGCCGCGCCGAAGCCGCCGCTCCTATGGCAAGAGCAGCCCCGCCCGCGGCCGCCGGTCTCGTTTATTTCGAGAACGCGCTCGAGGCCATCGGGCGTACGCCGCTCGTAAAGCTCAACAAGGTAGTAGACGGCGCGCCGTGCCTCGTACTGGCGAAGGTCGAATACGTCAATCCCGGCGGAAGCGTTAAAGACCGTCCGGCCGTCGCGATGCTCGATGCGGCAGAGCGGCAGGGCTTGCTCAAACCCGGAGGCACGATCGTCGAGCCGACCAGCGGGAACACCGGAACGGGCCTTGCAATGGCAGCCGCGATTCGGGGCTATCGGTGCATCCTCGTGATGCCCGACAAGATGTCGCGTGAAAAAATCGATCTGTTACGCGCTTACGGCGCCGACGTCGTCATTACGCCCACCAACGTTCCCGCCGATTCGCCGAATCGTACTACGGCGTCGCCAACCGGTTGGCGTCGGAAATTCCCGGAGCGTTTCAGCCGAATCAATTTCACAATCATTCCAACCCCGATGCGCACTACCGCAGTACCGGACCCGAAATCTGGGAAGCGACCGGCGGCGAAATCACGCATTTCGTTGCCGGCATCGGAACCGGCGGAACGATTTCCGGTGCTGCGCGCTTTCTCAAAGAAAAGAACCCGGCGATTCACGTGATCGGCGCCGATCCCGAAGGCTCGATATACTCCGGCGACATACCGCGCTCGTACGCCGTCGAAGGAATCGGCATGAGCTACCTCCCCGAGACCGTCGACCTGCGTGTGATCGACGAAATGGTTCGCGTTTCCGATCGCGACTCGTTTCTCATGGCGCGGCGGATCGCGCGCGAAGAAGGCCTGCTCGTCGGCGGCTCCTCCGGGACGGCCGCCGTCGCGGCCGTGAAGCTGGCGAAAAATCTGCCGCGCGATGCCATCGTGGTCGTTATTCTCCCCGACTCGGGGCGCGGCTACATGTCGAAGATCTTCAACGACGACTGGATGATCGCCAACGGCTTCTTAGCCGATACCAAACGCCGCGCGACGGTCGGCGACGTGCTACGCAGCAAGGCTCCGCTTCCACCGCTGATCACCGTTCAGCACGACGATACGGTCAAGACGGCGCTCGATCTGCTGCGGCAGTACGA
>JAFAHB010000297.1 GCA_019237435.1 Vulcanimicrobiota bacterium | reverse complement strand
GCGATCTTTCCCTGGAGCGTCGTATTCGCCGAGCGCGGCGCTCGCGTCACGATCGTCGAAGAGCTCACCGCCGAGGCAGATGCCTTTGTCTGCGGAGTAACCGAAATCGTCACCGGGGATCACGCCGACGTTACGTACTCGGCCGTTCAGCGTGCCGCCGAGAATGCACGCGCGATCTCCAATCGCATGGCGCTGCCCGCTCGCGATTCGCGGATCGCATGGGCCATCGCGGAGCTGGGGGCACAGCTTGCCGCCGGAGAGTTGCGCGTTTCGATCGAACAGCCGGGCGTCGAGTCGAGCGTCACGGCGCTTTTTTTCCCTTGCGGCTCTCAGCACGTCGATCTGGTCAGCACGGTGGAGCATCGCGCCGGCGAAGCGACGTCCGAGACCGTCGTCAAATCGGCAGCCAAGGACCGCGGACAGGCGCGATTTCTGGGCAACATTCGCATCGCACCGCACGCGCAAGGCAGCGACGCTCGGCTACGGGACGACGCGTTGCTCCTCTCTCCGACCGCACACGTGGATTCCGTGCCGGCGCTGGAGATCGGGGCAAACGACGTGAAAGCGTATCACGGAGCGACCGTCGGCGCTATTGACGGCGAGCAGATCTTCTATATGGAGAGCCGCGGCATCGAGCGCCCCGCCGCGGAGCGCATGATCGCGCTTGGCTTCTTCGAGCCGGCCATCGAGAAGTTTCCGACCGCGAAGTTGCGCGACGAAATTCGAGCCGCGCTGGCGGACAAACTGCCATGATCGCTACCGACGGTAAGACCGAGCAGATCATCGCCGATTTTCCGATTCTGGCGCGACCCACCTCGCGCGGGAAGCGGTTGGTCTATCTCGATTCCGCCGCGACTTCGCAGAAGCCGCGCGCCGTGATCCAAGCTCTCGTCGACTATTACGAGCAATACAACGCCAACATTCATCGCGGCGTTTATGAGATCGCGGCCCGCGCAACCGCCGAGTTCGAGCGAGCCCGCGTCAAGCTTGCGCGCTTCATCGGCGCCGACGCCCGCGAGGTCGTTTGGGTGCGCAACACGACCGAGGCGATCAATCTCGTCGCGTACTCGTGGGGCAATGCGCACGTTCGCGCCGGTGACGCAATCCTGCTCACCGAACTCGAGCACCACTCCGACCTCGTACCGTGGCAGCTGCTGGCGGAGCGCACCGGCGCCCAACTTCGGTTCATCCCGACCGACGATAGCGGTCGCTACGTCCTCGACGACCTCGACGCGTTGCTCGACGGGTGTAAGCTCGTCGCCTGCGCGCACGTCAGCAATACGCTGGGGACGATTCTTCCGCTCGAGACGGTCGTTCCACGCGCTCACGCGGCGGGCGCGGTCGTTTTGGTAGACGGCGCGCAGGGCGCGCCCCACTTGCCCGTAGACGTCAAGGCGATCGACGCGGATTTCTACACGTTCAGCGGTCACAAGATGCTCGGACCGACCGGAATCGGCGTGCTCTATGGTAAGCATACGCTGCTGGAAGCGATGCCGCCGTTCTTCTCCGGGGGCGACATGATCCGCAAGGTTGAGTACGCGCATACCACGTTCAGCGATCCGCCGCGAAGGTTCGAGGCTGGAACGAGCAACAACGCCGACGCGATCGCATTCGGCGTCGCCGTCGACTATCTGCACGAAGTCGGCATGCCGTGGGTACGCGAGCACGAACGGCGCCTCACGGCTTACGCGCTCGAACGACTTGCAGGCTTCGAGGCTCGCGGTCTGGCAATCTACGGTCCGCGCGACCCGGCGACAATATCGGGGGTGATCTCCTTCAATCTCGCCGACGTCCACGCCCACGATCTCGCCTCAATTCTGGACACGGAAGGCATCTGCGTGCGCGCCGGCCATCACTGCACGATGCCGCTCATGGAGAAGATGGGATGGGCCGCGACGGCTCGCGCATCGTTCTACATCTACAATACCGAAGCCGACATCGACGCGCTCTGCGACGGCCTCGAAAAAGCGGCGCGCGTCTTCGGGATTTGATAAGTACTTCGTGGACGATTTCTACCGCGACTATATCCTCGATCACTACCGTAACCCGCGCAACTTCGGCCATCTAGAAAAGTCCGACGCACAAGCCGAGGACCTCAATCCGCTCTGCGGCGATCAGATACGAATAGAGCTTGCGCTCGACGACGGCGTCGTGCGCGACGTTCGCTTCTCGGGCAAAGGCTGCGCCATCAGCCAGGCATCGGCGTCGATGCTCACCGAACGGGTCAAAGGCATGAAACTCGCCGACGTCGCCAAGCTCTCCAAAGATGCGGTGCTCGAAGACGTGGGCATTGGAATCAGCCCGACGCGAATGAAATGCGCGATGCTGGGCTTACGCGTGCTCAGGAGCGCGGCGATCGGCGAGCTCGCCGGCTGGCCGGACGAGGAGTAGTGAACCGCGCGAAGCAGACGCGTTGGAAGACGCTCGCCGACGAGCAGGACTTCCGCGCGCTGCTGCGCTCCCGTCGCCGATTTGTAATTCCGGCGACGATTTTTTTTATCGCGTATTATTTGGCGTTGCCGATCTCCGTCGGTTTTTGGCCGCATGAAATGAGCCGCCCGGTATTGGGGCCGCTAACGCTGGCGTACTGTTTCGCTCTTTCGCAGTTTGCGATGGCGTGGATAGTCTTGGCCCTTTATCTGGTGCGCTCGCGTCGCTTCGACCTCCTGGCGGCGCGCATCCGACGGCGCGAGGCTCAGGAACAGGTCGATTCACAATGATTGCGCAGCCTTCGCTCGTGATGTTTGCGATCTTCGTGGGCATCACGCTCGTCGTTACGTATTGGGCCTCGGGTCAGAGCCGCACTAGCCGCGGCTTTTACACCGCTCATCGGCGGATCGGCGGATTGCAGAACGGATGGGCGATCGCCGGCGATTACGTCTCCGCTGCCACGTTCTTGGGCATCACCGGGCTCGTGGCGTTCTACGGCTTCGACGGCTTCATGTACTCGGTTGGGTGGCTGGTTGCGTACTTGGCGGTTCTCTTGCTGATTGCGGAACCGCTGCGCAACACCGGCAAGTACACTCTCGCCGATCTCATGTCGTTTCGCTTGCGGGGCCGTGGCGTCCGTGCGATCGCCGCGCTTTCCGCGCTGGCAATCACGTTGTTTTATCTCATCGCGCAAATGGTCGGCGTCGGCGCGCTCGTCAACCTGGTACTGCCGCGCGTGGGCGACGTGATCGGCATCGTCGGCGTCGGCGTACTAATGCTCGTCTACGTGCTCTTCGGAGGAATGCTGGCGACCACATGGGTGCAGATCATCAAAGCCGGTCTCCTGCTCGCGACGGTAATCGGTCTTTCGGGCCTGGCTCTGCGCCACTTTAATTTCTCATTAACGCGCTTCTTTGACGCCGCGACCGCCGTGCCCACGGCACACGGCGTTTCAAATTTGCTGCAACCCGGGCTGCTCTTCCATGGGCCGTTAGGCGCGTGGAACCTCATCTCGCTCGGATTAGCGCTCGTTCTGGGAACGGCCGGCTTGCCGCACATCCTCATCCGGTTCTTCACGGTTCCCTCCGCCAGAGCGGCGCGCACGTCTGTTGCATGGGCTATGGTTCTCATCGGCGTTTTCTATCTATTGACTTCGTTCATGGGGCTTGGAGCGGCGACGATCGTGGGCCACGATCACATCGGGCGGCGGATGTACGCGGGGCAAGCGATCGATTACATCGCGCACCATCCGGCTCAAGAAACTTCGCTGAACGCGCAGCTCACTCAAAATGGTTACATCGTACCGCAACCGGACAGCAATCTGGCAGCGCCGCTGCTTGCGGCGCAGATCGGCGGCTCCCTGGCGGCGGCGTTCGTCGCAGCGGTTGCTTTTGCAACGATCTTGGCCGTCGTCGCGGGGCTCACGCTGACCGCCTCGTCGGCCTTCGCGCACGATATCTGGTTTAGTTTGATTCGCAACGGACGGGGCGACGAATCGGAGCACATCTTCGTCGCAAGAGCCGCAGCCCTAGCGGTGGGGGCGCTCGCGATCGCGCTCTCCATCGCGCTGCGGGGTTTCAACGTTGCATTCTTGGTCGGTCTCGCATTCGCAGTCGCCGCGAGCGCTAACGTGCCGGTGATACTGCTGGCGCTGGCGTGGCGGCGTTTCTCACGGTTCGGCGCGATCGTGGGAATGCTCGGCGGTCTGGTTTCCTCGCTCGCCCTCATCGCCGTCAGTCCCGTCCTGATGGGCAGCCGCGCAATCTTTCCACTCGAGAACCCCGGCATCGTATCGATTCCGGTTGGATTGCTCTGCGCGGTCCTCGGCACGCTGCTCGTTCGCGACCCCGATTCGGAAGCGATGTTCGACCAGCTTCAAGTCCGCGCTACAACCGGTCTCGGCGCCGAAGTCTAACGTCGATCCACCATCCATTCGAAGGAGCACGGAATCTTGAAAGACGTTTCCCTCATCGTTTATACGTCAGCCGATCTGGGGGCAGCGAAGCGATTCTTCCGCGAACTCATCGGCAATGAACCCTACGCCGATTCACCTCACTACGTCGGCTTTAAGAGCGGCAATATGGAAATCGGCCTCGTTCCGAGTCGAAATAGGCTCGAACCGGGAGCGCTCGCGTATTGGACGGTGGACGACGTCGCCGCGAGCGTAAAAGCCCTTGTAGCCGCGGGCGGCACGGTCGTGCAAGAAATTACCGACGTCGCCCGCGGACTGCTCGTCGCGAGCATCAAAGACCCCAACGGCTCGATCGTAGGACTACGCCAATTTCCAAAGGGTTAAAGAGTGCAGCGCTACGAGTCGCGTCCTTCGACTTCGCTTCGCTCCGCTCAGGATGACACAGCGGAAGTAATCGAGGCCCGAGGCGACAACGCAATGCGCTGAATAAGGGCGTTTACTGGGGTTTGATGGAGTAGTGGTCGGTTATCTGCAA
>JAFAHB010000290.1 GCA_019237435.1 Vulcanimicrobiota bacterium | reverse complement strand
AAAATAGGTCAGCATGATATCTCCGCTACAAAGTCAGCGCGGCGGCGAAGGCATCGTCTTCGGAGCGAGCGCGTTGGCGAGATCGCGAAACACCGTGACCGCGCCGAGACCGGCGTTGCCCTTCGTGTCGTACGCGCTTTGTGCGTTGGTCGCTTCGACGGCGATCGTCAGTTTTTGCGACGGCAGGTATCCCACCGCACCCGATGCGCCCGAGAATCCAAGCGTTTGCGTTATCCAAGGGCCGGTAATGATCACGCCGAGGCCATAGTTGAAGGCGGCGCTGTTCACGCGGCATGCCGAACAGCCGCGCTGCGTGTGGCCGAAGCCGAGCAGGCTCGGCTTGATCTGAGCGGCGGAGGACGCAGCCGATAACAGCTTGCCCGATGAGGCTGCCTCGAGCGATAGGCTCAGATCCGTGATGTCGGTCGTCTCCACCGCGCCTTCGATTGTCGTCCACGATGGATTCCAGTACGTAGCTTCTTCGTAAAACGGAACGCCGGGCTTGATGCCGAGTGCCCCGCGCCGTTCCGATGTAAATGCGTGCAGGGCGGGCAGCGGAACCTCGGGCGTGGTGAAGGCCGCGGTTTGCTTCAGGCCCATCGGCGCCAGCACGTATTGCTGCAGAGCGTCCGCGAGCGGCATTCCGGCGATCTTTTCGAGCACTCTGCCGAGGATCACGTAGTTGGTATGCGAGTAGCCCCAGTTCGTGCCGGGCGCGAACTGCATCGGCTTCGATACACCGATCTCAATGAGCTCCTCAGGCGTCCACTGACGAAACGGATTGCGATAGACATTTGGGATTAACTCGGGCTGGTAAAAGTAGTCGGCGTACCCCGACGTCATTTGCGCGAGATTCCGTAGCGTAACGCGATTTGCATAGGGAAGCTCGGGAAAGTACCGTGACAGCCTTGTGTCGAGTGTCACCTTCTTCTGATCGACGAACTCGAGCAACAGCGTTGCCATATACGTAAACGCCAAGGCGCCGTTGCGGAAGTGCATGTCGGCGGTCGCCGGCACGCCGGTCATGGATTCGCCGATGGCGCGCGTGTAAACGTCGCTTCCGTTCGAACGCACCTGCACGATGACGGCTTTGAGGTGGTTCGCCGCCATGGCCTTGCGAACGACGGCCTCGATCGTCGCCGGCGAGAGCGTGTCTCCGGCGGCCATTCCGGGGAGGAACGCAACGCTCACCCAAAAAGCGACGAACGCGGTCAGGCCGCAGCCAATATGACGCGACAGGAGCATGGAATCGCACCTCCGGCCCCTGGGTTTGCTACATAGCTAGGAACGCCTTGCTACCTGAGCGGGCGACCTGCGCCGCCGACCGAGCACCGGGTTCCCAGGGCAGGCTCCTTCAGACGAATAACCCTAGGCGGACGTTTGAACTCGGACTGGAGGCGCACTGTGTTACACCAAGGGTCATTCCTAAGATTCGCCGTTCCCGCACTCGCGGGTTTCGCGCTGGCGAGCTGCAGCGGTGGAAGCTCGTTACCAAACGCGGCGAACTCTTCAATGCAATCCCCATCGCTTTTACGATCAATCGAACCAACCACGTCGTCTAAGGCGCTGTACGTCAGCGACTGGTACGGCAAATCGGTCTTTCGTTTCGTGCGCAATGCGGACGGCACGCTGCAGACTCCGGCAGGCTCGTCGCTCGTGCTGCCCTACAATCCCGGGCCAATCGCCATCGGCTCCAACGGCAGTCTTTTCGTGACCGACGAGGATGCCGAGTCGCTCTACGTATACGCCAAAGGTGCGACGGGATACGACCAGCCGAAGCGCGTGCTGAATTTGCCGTTCGTGCCGAGCTGCGTCGCGGTGGATCGCGCGGGCGACGAGTTTGTCGGCGGCTTTACCAACGGCTACGTCGCCGTCTACGCGCCCAACGCTCAGGGTAACGCAAATACCTTGCAGCGGGTTGCGCTGCCCGACCGCCATCCGGACGTCAACGGCGTCGCAGTCGATTCGTCCGGCGATCTCTTCGTCTCAGACACGAATGAAGTGAGCGAGTTTACCACGCCGGTGACGAATCCGACGCTCGATAGAGCAATCGTTGGGACTGGTCAACAAAACACCCCGACGGGCATGGCGCTCAATAACTCGAGCGGCGAGCTCTACGTCGCAAACGCCGGGGACAACAACATCCTGGGCTATTCGGCGACGGCCAACGGCAAGAGCGCTCCGAATCGCACGATCACCTCAAATAACCCGAGCCTAAGCAATC
This sequence comes from Vulcanimicrobiota bacterium, assembly GCA_019237435.1. Taxonomy (GTDB): domain Bacteria; phylum Vulcanimicrobiota; class Vulcanimicrobiia; order Vulcanimicrobiales; family Vulcanimicrobiaceae; genus Cybelea. The sequence continues at coordinate 2,222 of JAFAHB010000290.1, read as the reverse complement.
CTGTCGGCGTCGCGTTGCATGGATCGGTGCTTTATTCGACGACAGGCTCGAGCGGAAGCGCGGCGATTCTCGTGCTCGACGCGAACAAAGGCGCGCAGACTCCCAAGCAGGACGTCACCGGGTCATACTTGGCGCTGCCCATCGGCGTCGCACTCGGCCCGTAGCGCGGCGATTCTCACGAGGGCGGCTTCGTAAGCCGCCCTCACCTCGGGCTATGGACGGTTAGCCGTGCGGATATTATGTCTTAACGGCGGATCGTCGTCGTTAAAGTTCGCCGCATACCGCTGCTCGGAGTCGAAGAAGCCGGTGCGCATCGCATCCGGCGAGGCCGCGGCCGGCGCCGGCGGGGATGCCGCGCTAGCCGCTGTGCTTTCGCAAATCCAAATGGACGAAAGTAAACTCGCGGCGGTCGGTCATCGTTTGGTCTTCGGCGGCTCTCGCTACGTCGTGCCAACTCGTGCGAACGACGAAGTTTTGCACGAGCTGGAGGCGCTCGTCGCCGTCGAGCCGCTCCACTTGCGAGCCGAGCTCGATCTGGTCTACGCCGCCGGCCGGCGGTTTCCAGGAGTGCCGCAAATCCTTTGTTTCGACACCGCCTTTCACCGGCGGTCGCCCGCGATCGCTCGCCGTCTTCCCTTGCCGCGCGATCTCGATCCGCTCGTCGAGCGCTATGGATTCCACGGACTCTCGTACGAGTACATTGCCTCGGAGCTCGACGCCGACTCCGGCAGAACGGTTGTGGCGCATCTCGGCTCCGGCGCCAGCCTCTGCGCTTTGTGCGATCGCGCGCCGATCGATACGACCATGGGCTTTAGCGCGTTGGGCGGGCTCATGATGGGGACGCGCCCCGGTGATCTCGATCCGGGCATCGTGCTTCGTTTGCTCGATGCCGACGGCTACGACGCCGAGCGACTCGCCGATCTATTCTATAATCGCTCCGGGCTGCTTGGCGTGTCGGGGTCGACCGCCGACATGCGAACGCTGGTCGCGCAAGCGCCTCGAGACGCTCTCGCGCGAGCGGCGCTCGATCTCTTCGTCTATCAACTCGTCAAGCATCTCGGTGCGATGGTGGCCGTGCTCGGCGGCCTCGATACGCTTGTCTTTACCGCGGGGATCGGAGAACGCGCGCCGGCGGTTCGAGCCGCTGCTTGCGATCCCTTCGCTTATCTCGGCCTACGGCTTGACGGCGCGGCGAACGACCGTAACGAGCGCATCATATCGGACGGCGGCAGCAGCGTCACCGTCCTCGTGATACCGACCGACGAGAACATGATGATCGCCCGCCATACAATGCGGATGCTTGTGTCTTAGCATGTCCTTCGACTTCGCTCACTGCGCTCGCTTCGCTCAGGATGACACCTTGGGGCTGGGCCAGCGCCAGTTCTGAATCTCGGGCATGTCTTCACCGTGCTGCTCGATGTAGTACCGGTGTTTGACGAGCGTATCGTTGATGATCTGTTGCACGTGCGCCGCGCGGTTGCCGAGCCTGGGAATGCGGGCGATTGCGTCCGCGGCGAGATGAAACCGGTCTAAGCCGTTGAGCACCGTCATGTCGAACGGCGTCGTCGTCGTGCCTTCTTCGCGGTAACCGTGCACGTGGAAGCGGTCCTCGGTCTCCCGTTTATAAGTGAGGCGATGTATGAGCGACGGATAGCCGTGGTATGCGAAGATCACCGGCACGTTGCGCGTGAAGAGCGTCTCGAACTGCGCCTGCGTCATTCCGTGCGGGTGCTCCTCATTCGACTGCAGCGTCATCAAATCCACGACGTTGACGACGCGAATTTTTAGCTCGGGCAGGTGCGTTCGCAAAAAGTCCACCGCGGCGAGCGTTTCGAGCGTCGGAACGTCGCCTGCGCACGCCATGACCACGTCGGGTTCGGCGTCTTGATCCGAACATGCCCACTCCCACATGCCCGCGCCTTCGGAACAGTGCCGCACCGCGGCGTCCATGTCGAGCCACTGCCATTCGGGCTGTTTGCCCGCGACGATGACGTTGACGTAGTCGCGGCTGCGCAAGCAATGATCGGCGACGGAAAGCAAGGTGTTCGCATCGGGCGGGAGATAGACGCGAACGACGTCGGCCTTCTTGTTGACGACGTGATCGATGAATCCGGGATCCTGGTGGCTGAATCCATTGTGATCCTGCCGCCATACGTGCGAGGTCAATAAGTACGTCAGCGACGCAATCGGCCGGCGCCATGGAATGCAGCGCGACGCCTTGA
>JAFAHB010000289.1 GCA_019237435.1 Vulcanimicrobiota bacterium | reverse complement strand
CGTTCCCGGGCCGGTGCCCATGTAAACACGCCTGCTCCTAGGGCAAGAAGGCGAAGATCGTACCGCAGCTGCAACCACTCGCAACGCCGCCTCCATTGGCGGTTCCATAAAGAACGCCGCCCACATCGAGCAACGGACCTTGCGGATTCTCTCCTTCGGCTTGACTAGCGAACGCGTGCAACAGCCGCAACCTCCCTGATGTCGTGACGCGGTAGATTGTACCGAGATCGGCGATTCCTCCGGCATTAGTCGTTCCATACAGCACACCGCTCACATATATCAAAGGCGACTCCGGCATCGCACCATCGTCAGGCGTTCCGCGAAACCGGTGCAGGACGCGTTCTTTGCCGGACGGACTCACGGCAAACACGATCCCGTCGTCATGGTAACCGCCGCCTGCAGACGTCGTGCCATATAACAAGCCGCCAACGTCGATCAGAGAGACCGTCGGCGAAGCGCCGTCTGCTCCGCCCTTGAAGCTGTAGATGACGTGCTCTTTACCCGACAGGCTAATAGCAAAGACGGTTCCCCAGTTGTAAGCGCCGCCTGCGGAGCTCGTCCCGTAGAGCGTGCCGTTCACGTCCACGAGCCCTGCCGCTGGAAATGCAGCGTCGGTGCCCAGCTTGAAACTGTAGAGAACTCGTTCCTTGCCAGATTGCGTCACCGTAAAGACGATGCCGACACCGTACCGACCACCCGCGCTTGTCGTACCGTAAAGTGTGCCCTTCACCAAAATCAACGAACCGTTTGGGTACGCGCCGTCGGGCGCACCGCTGAACTCATGCAGTACGCGCTCCAAGCCCGACTTGGCGAGCCTAAAAACGACGCCCTCATTATGCGTGCCTCCATCCCCGGCCAAGCCATAGAAAAAATCTTTGTTCGGGAGCAGCTCCTGCGGGTATGCCCCATACGGCGCAAATTCGAAGGAATGTATTACGGATTCGCTGCCAAGCACGGTCGCTTTGAACGCAGTCCCAGCATCCTGGCTCGAGAGCCCCCCCGCGCTCGTGGTGCCATAGAGTTCGCCATGCGCGAAGATTACGCCCGACGTCGGGTAGCTGCCGTCCCCGCTGCCTGCTCCTTGAAAACTATAGATCGTCCTGAACGCCGACGCCGGCGAGGCTTCGCCTGAAGCCTTCTGGCCGGTTGAAGCCGGAGCGAGCGTACTAAAGCAGCCACAGCTTGCGAGAACGACGCCGCAGACGACAAGCAGAACAAAGCGCACCGAAAAGCACCTCCGGCACGCTCGTTTCTCCGCTCGCGCAGCGAAGCCCGGTTGTTTGGCTTGCTAGAAGGCTACCCCGCGCGTCGTTTCGACTACGGTCTCGTCCTCATCGTCATCGTCGTCATCTTCATCGTCATCGGGATTGACCGACGCGACGATGCTGTGTATCTCGCGATACATCGCGCCGATCTCGCGGCCGACCTCTTGTCCGCTCCTATCGTCGGAGGCGTTCTCGAGCCAGCGATCGATGGCGGCGATGGTGAGGTTCATCGCGATGACGTCGTTTTTCGGAGCTTCGATTTCTGCGTACACGGTGCGCACCTCTGTGATAACATGCTATCTGCAGTAACCGTACGCGAGAATCGTTAAGGTACCGCTAAGGCGGCATTATGCCGGCGCAGCACGGAGGAGTCTGAAATGCCGATCGTTCCGGTGACGCAAGCGCAGCCCGTGACGCCTGGGGGCGGTTTCGATTACGTTACGGTCGACGCGGCGCGCCGTCGCGTGTACGCCGCTCACGGCGGCGGCGGCGGGCTGCTCATCGCCGATGCCGACACCGGCAACGTACTCGGCATCGTCAAGGTTGGCCCGATGGCGGGTGTCGCCGTCGATCCCGCGACCGGTCACGTTTTTACCGGCAATGGCAAGTCCAACTCCGTTAGCGAGGTCGACCCGCAAACGCAGACGATCCTTCGCACGGTGGCCGTCGACGGACCGGTCGATGCGATCGCTTACGACCCTAGCGTCGCGCGCATCTATGCCGACGAAGATGACGGAACGCGGATCTTCGTCATCGATGCGAAAACGTTCAAGCAGATCGCGACGGTCAGCGTCCCCGGTCACAAGCCGGAGTACGTCCAAGTCGATCCCCAGACGCACGAGGTCTATCAAAACATTGCGACCGATAACCCGGCGGTAAGTCAGATCGCCGTCGTCGATCCGCGCTCGCTCACCGTCGTCCGGTCCATTCCAACGCCGTTTCTCAAGAGCGACCATCCGTTGCAGTACGACGCCGAGGACCACGCGTTACTCGTCGCCGGAGAGAACGGTGTTCTGGCGGCCTTCGATCGGTCGGGCACGCTGCTGCACCGAGTTTCCTATGCCGGACGCGTCGATCAGTGCAACTGGGATCCGTCGCGACGCTGGCTGGCCTGCGCCGGCGGGGGAATCACGCTCTACGCATACGACGGCGCGTCAGATCCTAAGCTGCTTGCGCACCTTGCCGTCGCGCCGGGTCTGCACACGACGGCGATCGATCCCAAAACCGGAACGATCTGGGCGGTATGGAGCGACCGCGCGACAGGATCGGCGTCGATTCAGGGTTTTACGTACAAGCCCTAAGCCGGCACCTCAGCGTGGCGCAGGCGTTGGGGCCAGGTTGCCGCAGAGGGCAGCGTTCGACATCACGCTCTTCGCGGCGTCGTTCTCGCGTTGCGCCGTGGCCTGGATCGTCCAGTGCAGGGCGTCGATCAGACGCGTCATGGGATTGTAGCCGAGCGTCAAGCCGGGAATGGTCGCGGGATCAATGTAGTAAGGATTCTGCGGCAATCCGGCGGTGTTCGGATTCGCCGCCAGCGGATTGATCGGCCCGGGAGTGCCCGGCGTTTTGATGTCCGGCTGGCCCATCGAGCTGATGTAGGCTTGGCCGGCATGTTGGAGATCGGCCATCTGTTGCGTATCGACAAAACCGCTGATGATGTCGAGCGATGCATTCTGCGCCGCCAGCGCCTTGAGCAGCTGCTCGCGGATCTCGTGCAAACGCTGGTCGTCGTCTGCACGACCCGTTCCATGAAGCAACTCGGGCGAATCGAGCGTCGTTTGGATCGCGATGATATTGTTAGCGATCGGTCGGATGAGATTTTCCATGGCCTGGAGCGCCATGTTTTGCGAGGGGTTGGAGACGCCGCCGGGATCGCCGGCCACCGGATTGGGCGGCGCCGGGTCGGAATTATCGCCTCCGTAAAGCGCGGCATCGTTGTATTGCTTAAAGTATGCGGGACTGCGCTTAATCGTCGTATCGTTCTGCAACATCATCCCGATTGCGGGCGCGATGCGTTCGTGCAGCTCGGCGCAGAGTGGGCGCGTCACGACGTGATAAATCGTGGGTGGCGGCGTCGGTGTCGGCGTCGGCGTCGCGCCGATGCCGAGCATCGCCACCATGAGCGCGATCGCAAGCCGGGCCACGACGATGACTACGGCTTAGAGGGCCCGTGAGACCTGCAAGCGCGGGATCGGCAACCGACCCAAGCGAGCGACGGGAGAGCGTTCAGATATAACGCTGCAGCCAGTCCAGGATCAGATGCAAACGCTCGACGCGGTGAAGCGGCGATCCCGTTCGCGAAAGGTCGTGATTTTCGTTTGGCACAGAGACGTACTCCACCGTTCGCCCGAGGATCTTCAGCGAGGTGTACTCCTGCAGCGTCTGATCGATCGGCGCACGCGTATCCTCATCGGCGTGAAGAATCAGCAGCGGCGTGCGCACGTTGGCGACATACGTGAGCGGTGAGAATTTTGCATAATCCGTACTCGCCGGGTCCCAGGGGGGTCCCCAGGTGTAGTAGCCGCCGCCTAACCCGTTCTTGCCCGCAAAATCCGCCGCCAAATTCTCACTTTGAAGATTGCTGACCGCGCGTTCCGCGACCGCGACCTTATACCGGTCCGTATGCGCGATCACCCAGAGCGTCGCGTATCCGCCGTACGATCCGCCGAGCACACCCAAGCGCGACGCGTCCACGTCGGGACGCTGCACGGCCGCGTCCATCACGGCTTGCACGTCGGCGAACATCGCATCGCCGTAATTGTTTTCGAGCGATTCTTCGAACGCGTAGCCGTGCCCGGTGCTTCCGGCCGGATCGCAAAAGACTACATTGTAGCCCATCGCCGCATAGAGCTGGAACTCGTGAAAGAACGTCTGGCCGAACTGCGTCTCCGGGCCGCCGTGAATATCCAGCAGCGTCGGATGCTTCGCAGCGTCACCCCGAGCGGAGTCGAGGGGCGCCCGGCCCGTCGCCGGCATGAACCATGCCTGCACGGAATTGCCTGCCGGATCTTTCACGCTGAACTCTTGCGGCTGCGACAGCGTGACGGAGCTCAGATATGCTCCGTTGACGTTGGTGAGCCTTCGCGGCGACCCGCCGCTCAAGCTTGCGACGTAGACGTCGGCCGGATGCATGAAATCGCTGTACAAATACGCGGTGCGGCTTGCGTCGCGGGTGATCGTGCACGACCATGCCTCGCCTTGCGGCGGTGTGACGTCGCTACGCGTGCCGTCGTTCAAATCGATCGTCCGCAGGTTCGCGTAACCCGGTCCATCGAGGTTCAGGAGCAAGCGGTCGTGGTTCGGCAGCGGCCAAGCGCATAAGCCGCCGCCTTCTTTCATGTCGGCAAGCAGCGTGTCGCCCCAGCCGACGGTGTTACTCGCGATTACGACGCGGCGATCGGAACCGTCACGATCCGCCGAGATCAGTGCAGGCTGCGCGGCCGCATCTCTAACGTCACCGCTCAAGAAGTAGATCCGGCGTCCGTCGTTACCAAAGAAAAACCCACCGTTCGAAGACAGCGGCGACGCCACTTTCGCGATCGCGCCTCCGGTCGACGGGACGGTGTAGACGTCGCTAACTCCGCTATCGATTGGTTCGTACTGAACCGAATCGAATAGGATGGTTCGATCGTCCGGCGACCATGCGTCGAAGCCTTCGGAGTACTTGCCCGAGGTCAGCTGGGTCGCGTGAGAGCCATTGGCGGCGATCGTCCAGATGTGGGTGTGGTCGCGATACGTGTAGCCTTGCCCGTTGGCCTGAAAAAAGAGCTGATTGATGATTCGAATGTCGCTCTGCTTCTGCGACGCTTTGGGCACGAAACCGGCCTTTGCAAAGTCGGCTTGAGCGCTTGGCATCGGATCGGTGTCGGTCACGGTAAGCGCGATGCGGTCGCCGGCATGCGACGGCACTGGCCCTGAGACGCCTTGTTTGATACGGGTTAACTGCGCGATCGCGCCCGTCGCCAGCGTGTAGCGGTAGAGCTGCGGCTTCTGCTTCTCGACCGTTCGCACGAAAACGAAGCTGCGCCCATCGGGCATCCAGGCGTAATCGCCGTCGCCCGCGTGCTTGGTCGCGTTATGCGTGAGCGCGCCGCTTGCGACGTTAACCAGCTCCACGGTCCGATCGTACGTATCTTTCGGGCCGTTCATGCGCGAGGCTTCGACGAGCACGTAGCGACCATCGGGCGAAATGACCGCGTTGCTCAAGAAGGTCAGCTTGTAGAGGTCCTCGGGGGCGACCGTCGCAGCCAACGCCGCCATTGGAGAAAGCCCAAGCATAAGGGCCGCGAAAATTGCAAACCGCATACCGCCCGGTTTTACGTTCCCTTCGCTCCGCCTGCGTAAAAAATGATTTTGAAAATTGTTTGAGGTACGGTGACGAGCGTGTTGGGGTTGCCGTAGGCGAGATAGAACTCGGTGTTGCGCAGCCGCAAGTGGTAGGCAACCGAGATGTTCGAGCAGGCACCGACGCAGTTGCCGCCGCCGTTTGGCTGCGGCGGGTAGCCGATCACGTGCCGCACGCCAATCGCGAACGAGGAGTTGGGTGCGATCTGATAGGCGTATGCGATTTCCTCGAACCACTGGATGTTGGCGGATCCCATGTGGAAGTATTGCGCCGTGTCGTCGAGCGTTAGCGTCAGTGAGCCGCGATTCCCCACGCGGATCGTCGAGTTGCGAAACCACGTATCCAGACGTCCGCCGGGTCCGTAGTTTCCCGTATACCACTGGATCGAGGTCGGCGTGGCCGACGACCCATGCGTCGGGAAGTTGTTCAGGTTGTTCTGCATGCCGCTGTGATACGTGATGCTGAAGCCGGCATTTTGTGAGATCGGGGTGAGCTCGGTCCCAAAGCGCCAATAGTCGGAGCCCGAATACAGCTGCAAGTCAATCGTGCCTTTGGTCAGGAAGTCGACCAGCACTTGATTGTCGCTCTGGGCTTGTCCGTACTCCGGGCCTTGATACCGGTCAAGGAATCCCGACACGCCAATCGACGAGAGGAAATCTTTTGGCGCGAAGGTCCATACGCGCGCTCCGTAGAGCCCGTAGCCGGTGATGCCCGGATGCGAATCGAAGCCGTCCACCGGATTGAAGTAGGTACCGACCTCGCGAAAAGAGCCAAACAGCGCATACTGCTGGCTAACGAATCCGCCACCGAAGTCGAGCCAGTTGCCCTGCCGCGGGTCGAGCACGTTCGTGCCGCGGTCGGTCGCATAGTCCGCGTATGCCGAGAGGTATTTTCCATTGAACCAGCTGACGCCGGCCTCGTCGGCAACGTCATGGACGCCCGGGATGTTGGCGACGACCTGCTGCAGCGACGCGTTCCAGTGATTGTCATCCGACGTATAGTCCAGCGCCGCCGCGGCATCGTTGCGGCCATCGCCGATCGCGTCGAACGCCGCGAGGCCGAACAAGCCCTCTCGCCCTTCGAACGCGTAGCCTTGCGCCGGCGTAGGGATCGCCGGCGTATACAGCGTCGTCCGAAACCCGTTGCAGACGTCGCAGTTGAACGTATTGTAGTATGGCGCGGCCTGCGTAAAGAACGGCCGCACTTCCGAGTAAACGCGTTGATAAACCGACGGCGCAATCGTCTGCTGATCGATCTCGACGTTTGAATAATCGGGGTGAAGCGTGCCGAAAACGGCCGCGGTTTGCGCGACCGGGATGGAAAAGTCCGCGCCCACGCGCGAGGTGCTCCCGCCTGCAGGCGCGCTTGCGAGCTCGCCGAGCGCATACGTGCCGATCCGGGGCCGCGGCAGCGGCGGCTTTGCCACCAGCGTCATTGCAAGTTGCCCGGCGTGGGTCGGGTCGTCCGGATTGTTCTGCGCCTCGTCGTACGACCAAACGTTGAGCGCGCCCGTCGAGCGCACGTAGCGGACGAACTGCGCGCGCCACGTTCCGGGATGCGCGCCATGAATCACTCCAAGCGGAATTGCCATCGTGACCACGTACCCGCCGGAGATCTCCGCCCCATGCGATTCCCATTGCGGCGCAAACGCCGTGTTCTCGGTGGACGCCTCGTTGTGCGCTCCGTTGGGGTTCGATTCGAACTGATATTGAAATCCTGCCGGCCCGGTCGGCCACAAATCGACCCACACCGCGTCGTCGGTCCAGGCAATGCCGCCGTTGATGTTGCTGCCTCCCGCCACAGTGTCGTCGCTGTGTTGCGCGGCCATCAGCGCTTCGTGCTGCTGCGCGTCGAACCGCACGTAAAGGAACTTGCCGTCGGTCGCGATGTGCACGGTCGTCGCGTCGTCCGCCGGTCGCGCGTGGCCCACATCCCACTTCAGGGGAGCCGCCGCGGCTGCGCTCCAGGCGTTGCCCGATGCAGTTGGTTGCAGCGGCGGTGCCGATTGCGGTACGGCGATTTGCGGCACTGCGAGCTGCGGATACGCGAGCCCACGTTTCGTCGGCGCCGCGATCGTCGCAGCGGACAGAACGGCCGCGCTCACGACGGCAATGCGCCGGATCATGGCAGGATCGCTCCGTACAGATCGGATTTGCTCGCGCGTCGGAGGGTCGCCGCGTCAATCGGCTCGCACTCGCGGTTCCGGCAAACCAGCACGCCACGGAAATCTGCACCCCGCGCGTCGGCGCCGCGCAAATCCGCGCAGGCGACGCGTCCGTCGTTACCGCGCTGACACAGCTTCGAGTTGCGGAAGTCGGCGTCGCGCAGGTTGGCATCGGAAAAATCGACGCCCACCAAGGCTCCGCCCTCAAAATTTGCCCTGCTCAGATCGGCACGGGTGAAATCGACGCCGGTCAGCTTCGCGTTGCGAAAAGTCGCATCGCGCAAGTCCGTTCGCGTGAAATCGACGCCGACGTACGAGACCTGCGCCAGATTTGCGCCGCGCAAGTCGCGGCCGGCGAAATCGCACCCAATACACGTCGTGGGCAGTCCGAGTGCGACGGCGAGCGTGAGTCCAATCATTGCGTTTCTCCCTGTCGTGGCGTCCTAAAGGGACGCAGCGAACCAAGCCTCATGCCGCGAGGCCAATTTTTTTGAGGGGGCCAGGGGACTAGAGTCTAGCTAACTTCCCGTGTCACCCCGACCCTTCGACTCGCTCCGCTCGCTCAGGACTGCGCGCCTTCGGCGCTTGGCGCTAAGGTAGTTTGGTGTAATCCCGAGCGGAGTCGAGGGACGAGGAACGTCGCTCATTGCTTTTCCAAATCCGTACCGATCAGCTTTGCCCTGGAGAGATCGACGCGGCTCAGATCGACGCCGCTAAGATCACATCCATTGAGCGTTGCGCCCGTGAAGTTCGCGCCATCTAATCTCG
>JAFAHB010000101.1 GCA_019237435.1 Vulcanimicrobiota bacterium | reverse complement strand
TTCGGCGTCGCGTCGCGCCCGTGTTACCGTTGTCTCTATCCCGAGCCGCCGCCGATGGAGAGCCGGCCAACGTGTGCCGAAGGCGGAGTTCTCGGCGCACTTGCCGGCATCGTCGGCGCGTGGCAAGCGAGCGAAGCGCTCAAATCATTGCTAAGAATCGGCGAAACGTTGACCGGGCGGCTCCTTCTGATCGACACGCTCGGGGCGCGCGTCCGCGAGGTGCGCTTTGAGCGCGACCCGCAATGCCTGCTGTGCGGCGAGCATCCGACCATTTCGGAGATCTCGCCGGATACATACGCCGACGTGCCGGTCGCGGCCGGCGTTGCGGAGATCGACGCGGACCGTCTGGAGGATGCCTTGCGAAACGCCGTGCTTTTGGACGTGCGCGAGCCCCACGAGGCGGTACTCGGTTCAATTGATGGAGCGATTCGCATTCCCGCCTCCGAACTCGAGCTGCGGATGCACGAGCTGGACAGCGCGTCGTCCTACATCGTGGCATGCCGTATCGGTGCGAAGTCGATTTGGGCCGCGCGTCGTTTGCAAGAAGCCGGATTTTCGCGTCTGGCCCATCTGCGGGGCGGATTGCTCGCGTACGCCGCGCGGCATGAGGAGTTTCAATTCTTCTAGCGCCCGTGAAGATCAAGCCATTTGGTGCAACCGGTATCGAGCTGCCTGCGATTGGACAGGGCACTTGGAACATGCCGGAAAGCGGTGCGAAACTGAAGGAGGCACAGCGAGCCATTCGCCGCGGCGTCGAGCTGGGAATGACGCACATCGACACCGCCGAGATGTACGGTGCGGGGCGCGTCGAGGAGCTGCTCGGCGAGGCGATACGTGGAATACCGCGTGAAAAGCTTTTTATCGCGACAAAAGTCTTGCCCGGCAACGCCAGCTACCGCGGCACGCTGAGTGCGGCGGAAGGTAGCCTGCGCCGTTTGCGCTGCGATTACCTCGATCTCTATCTGTTGCACTGGCTCGGTACGCATCCACTCCAAGAAACGATGCGTGCTTTTGACCGATTGATCGACGATGGAAAAGTGCGTTTCGCGGGCGTCAGCAACTTCGAAGCTTGGGAAATGCTGGAGGCCGGGTCCTATCTGCGCAGCGGAACGCCCGCATGCAACCAGGTACTCTACCATCTCTGCGAGCGGGGCGTTGAGCACGAGGTGTTGCCGGCAGCGCGTCGCGCCGGCGCCGCGGTCGTCGCGTACACGCCGTTCGGGCGCGGAACCTTTCTGCGGGGCAGCCGCCGACGCGCCACGCTCGAGCGCATTGCCGGAAAGCACCGCGCAACGGTTCGCCAGATAGCGCTCGCATTCTTGATCCGCGATCCGTTGCTCTTCACGATTCCGAAAGCTGCCGGCGTGGAACACGTCGAAGAGAATGCCGGTGCGGCTGCGATCACCCTGGACGCCGAAGACGTGGCGGCGATCGACGCGGACTTTCCGCTTGGTGAACGCGGCCCGCTAGCGACGCTATGACGATGGCTAGTACGGGGGCAGCAATCAAGGAGCGCGCGATCCGCACCGCGCTAGAGTTGGGGGCGGGCGCCGTACGTGTAGCGCCGGCATGGATCGATGCAGCGTCGCGCGGGCGGATGGAAGCCGCGTTTGCGCGCGATGATTTCGCCACGTGGGGTTACGATGAGCAGTACGCGCGGCGCGCAACCGATCCTCGCACGCTGCTGCCCGATGCGCGCAGCGTTCTTTGCATCGCGGTTCCATACTCCATTGCGCGCAAGCCGGCCCGGGATCCATTGCGCGGCACAGTTTCGAACTACGCGTGGTCGCAGGATTACCACTATCGCCTGCGAGCGCTGCTTCGCGCCGTTGCGGATGTCATTAATGAAGAAGCGGGCGCTCCGGTGACGGCAATTGCTTGCGATACGCGGCCCTTGGCCGAGCGCGCATTCGCCGCACGGGCGGGGCTCGGATGGATCGGCAAGCACACCAACCTCATCGCGCCTACGCACGGTTCGTTCGTCTTCCTTGGAGAAGTCGTCACCGCGCTCGAGCTGCCTGCGGACGCGCCGCTACGGAAAAGCTGCGGCTCATGCCGAGTGTGCGTGGAACGATGCCCCACCGGCGCGCTGCGCGGCGATTATACGATTGAGGCGACTCGGTGCATTTCCGATCTCACCCAGCGCACCGATGAGATTCCTAAAGCGCTGCGGCCGCTCATCGGCCAATGGGTCTGGGGATGCGACATCTGCCAGCTGGTTTGCCCTCCAACGTCCCTGGCGTCGAACAGGGCGCTTCCGGAGTGGGCGCCGAAGGACGAGCGCGCCGCGCAACCGCCGCTCGTCGAGCTGCTCTCGCTGCGCAGTAGCGAGTTCAAGCGGAAATATCGTTCGACCGCGATGGGTTGGCGCGGCGCGGCCGTCCTGCGGCGCAACGCCGCCGTTGCGCTGGGCAACGCGCTCGATCGGTCGACCGTCGGCGCCTTAACGCAGAGCCTCGAGAGCGACCCGCACCCGATGGTTCGCGGGCATGTGGCGTGGGCGCTTGGCCGGATCGGCTCCCCCGCGGCCGTCGCTGCGCTTCGGCGGCGCTTCGGGGTCGAACGGCACCGCGGCGTCCGCGTCGAAATAGCGTCGGCTCTGGAGCCTTTTACATGATGTTGCTTGCCGCTGCCACGGTCGCCGCCATACTCGCGCGAATGGAGTCCGTCAACCCCGGGCTGCATTCGTTCAGCGCCGAGCTGCGCGCGCACGTTACGATGCGGTCGTTCCCATTTCTCGCCGCTGACCTTAGCGGCACGTACTACTACAAGGAGCCCGACAAGAACAAAGTCGATTTCACCGGCGGCGTGCCGCTCGTCGCGCAGCAGTTCGACAAGCTCTACGCCCGGATCGAAAATCCTTCGCAATGGCAAGCGCTCAACACGGTGACGCTCGTCTCCGACGACGGCACGACGTCACACTTTAAACTCGTGCCGCGCAAGCACGGCAATGTGGCCTCGATCGACGCGACGGTGGACGATAAATCCGCGACCGTCCGCTCCATGCGCTGGAACTATGAAAACGGCGGTTATGCCGAAATGAACGATCGCTACGCTCCATTGAGCGGCTACCTTCTCGTCGTGTCGCAGACGGGCCACGTGCAGGAGCCCGGCTACGTCGCCGACATCACGTCGACGATCGATCACTACCGGATCAATGCGGCGCTGGATGACGCGCTGTTCGAGCAGCAATGACGACATTTTCGCTGATCGACGGTTTCAACCGGCCCATCACGTATTTGCGGGTATCGGTGACCGACAAGTGCAACTTGCGCTGCATCTACTGCATGCCCGAAGGAGGGCTGCCGTGGTTGCGGCGTGATGAGATTCTTAGCTACGAAGAGATCGTCGAAATCGTTCACGCCGCAGCGTCGGTCGGCGTTCGAACGGTTCGGCTGACCGGCGGAGAGCCGCTCGTCCGGCGCAATCTAATGCGGCTCGTCGAAGCGATTGCGGGCGTTCCCGGGATTGAAGACATCGCGCTTTCGACCAACGGGCTTCTGCTGGAAGAGCAGCTCGCCGGACTCGTGGCTGCCGGCCTGCGGCGCATCAATCTTTCGCTCGACACGTTGCGCGAGGAGCGTTTTGCGGAGATTGCGCGGCGACCCGGGCTGGGGACCGTATTACGGGCAATCGACGCGGCGATCGCCGCCGGCTTGGCGCCGTTGAAGATCAACTGCGTGGTGATGCGTGGAAAGAACGACGACGAGGTCGCCGATTTCGCGCAACTGACCCGAGAGCGGCCGGTATTCGTGCGCTTCATCGAAGTGATGCCGGTTCACGAGAACGTCGGCTTGCAGCGCGACACGTACGTCGCCTCCGACGAGATACTCGAGCGAATTTCCGCGATCGGGGAGCTGCTGCCGGTCGGAGGCCCGCGAGGTAACGGGCCCGCGCGCTACTTCGCTTTTTCGGATGCGCTCGGGGCGGTCGGCGTGATAACGCCGCTTTCCCACGATTATTGCGAGCGCTGCAACCGCGTGCGCCTAACGGCCGACGGCCGGCTGCGCCTCTGCCTCTTCGGTGATCACGCCCTGGATTTGCGTTCCCCCCTGCGAAGCGGCGCAACGACGGAAGAACTTGCAAACCTTCTGCGTTCCGCGATGCTCATCAAACCGGAACGGCATCATTTGCGTCTGGGCGAAGCGGCCTCAGCGATGCGGGCTTTCTCAGAAATCGGCGGGTGAACAAAGCCCGGTTTGAGTCGTTCGCCGATGCCGTGTTCGCGTTCGCGATCACGTTGTTGGCCTTGGGCTTCGTGTTGCCGCGCACGCATCTAGCGAACAATCGAGAGCTGGCGCACGCATTGCTCGGACTGTGGCCGAACTTGGTCGCCTATGCGCTCAGCTTCTCGGTGATCGGCATCATGTGGCAGAATCACCACGCGCTGTTCCGATTCGTGCGCACGGTCGACCGTCGCACCATTTTTTGGAACCTGTTGCTGCTGGCCTCGACGGTGCTGATTCCGTTCGCCACGACCACGCTGGGCTCGTATCCGATCTTCGCAGCCGCTGCCTTCTTATACGGAGCGGTGCTCTCCGCGTGCGCGGTCTTCTATAACCTCATGCTGCTGCACTTGGTGCGCAGTCATTCGTTCGAACCCCAGGTGGCTCAGGCGACGATCGATCAGACGGTTCGCGGCTACCGAATGGGTTTGCTCATTTACGTGACGGCGACGCTGGTGGCGCTGGCGTTACCGCTCGTGAGCTTCGGCCTGTACTTAGTCGTGGTTATGTACTTCCTGGTGCCGCGCGGCGCGGATGCGGACCACATGCTGACCGCACGTCGCTGGTAGCCGTAAGCGCAGGGCGCCGCGGACGGCGTGAGAAAATCGACGGTTGCAGTCACAGGGCGGCCACGCTTTTCGCTGCTCTTAGGGGACCGAAGATGGACGGCGTCAGGGTTGAGGCAAATAGGGTAGCATCCGCGCAGGCGCGGGTCGAGGCGCTCGTGCTCGAGTATCAGACGAAGCTGACGCGCTACGTCCGCCGGATGGTCGGAGACGCGGAGGCTGCGCTCGATCTGACGCAAGACGTCTTCTTGTCCGCGCACCGTATGTTGCAAGCCGATCCCCACCGCAAGCTGAGCGGCGGTTGGCTCTATCGCGCGGCGACGAATGCCGGCATCTCGTTTCTACGCCGCCGTAAGATTCTGCGGATTTTGCCGCTCGATCGCGAGTTGGACCGCAGCACCTGGCGGGTTGACGAGCGCAGCGCCGCCTCGCTCGATTTGCAAGCTGCCCTCGGGCATCTGGCGCCCGAGCAGTCCGCGGCGTTACTGTTGACGAGCTACGCCGGCTACTCGTCGTCCGAGGCTGCGGCTATCTTGGGAACGACGTCGGACGCCGTGCGACAACGGGTGTGTCGCGCGATGCGGGTCTTACGCCGCGTAATGCAGGAGGAGAGAAATTCATGATGGGCCGTGTCGATTGCGCGAGAGCGGAGCGTCTTGCCGGCACGATCGCGCTCGCCGAGGCGAGCGACGAGCAACGCGACCTCTATCGTGCGCATCTTGCAGGCTGTCAGCGCTGTGTGGACGATTTGGGCGGCGAGCGCGAAATCGAGCGCACGATAGCGGTTGTAGCGCGGGCACGAGACGCAGAAAGCTGGGAGCCCGATTTTCGCGCCGCGTTTGCAAAGGGAAAGAAGCGGCGTTTTGCCTGGATTTACGGCGCGGTACTGGCCGTGGCCGCCGTTGTTGCGCTCGCGGGCGGCCGGTTGATGCAAGCACCACAATCGGCAGCGCCTGCGGCGCATGCGATCTCGTCACAGGAAGCGCAAGCGATTGCCGCTCTCAACACGCAGACCGCGCCACGGCGCGAAGGGCGTGCCGAGTCGCTGAAGTTCGGGAGTCCCGCGCTTTCGACGTCGATCGTGCTGCGCGTCGACGGACGAGGAGAGCCGATGCGCTGCACGATCGCGCACAGTTCGGGCGATCCCGCGCTCGACGAGTCCATCTGCCGCACCGCGATGCACGCGCGCTATCTGCGCCGCTAGCAGTGGCATAGGCGCCGCTCGAAGATCGAACGAATCGCCGCTCCATGGCGGAGCGGCCGTTTATTTATCGTTTCTCCAAAGATCTGCGCCTCGACGATCACGCGGGATTAGCGGCAGCAGCCTCACAGGGACCCGTCCTCCCGATGCTGGTGCTCGATACGGCAACTGTAGACTCGCTGAAACGCTCGCCTCGTCGAGCCGCGTTCTTTTGCCGTGCGGTGCGCGCGCTCGATGGCGAGCTGCGTGACCGGGGCAGCAAGCTCATTGTGCGGCGCGGCGATCCATCGCGCATCCTTGTCAACGCTGCGCGCACGGTCGGCGCGGCGGGCGCCGGCTGGAGCGCTGCTTACGATGCTGCGGGGCTCGAGCGCGATCGTCGCGTGCAATCCGCGCTTGAGGAAAACGGTCTTGTCGCATCGATCGTGCACGACGCGCCGGCCATCCCTCCGGAGGAAAGCGCCGCTGCGCGCAGCGCCGCCGGTTTAGGATACCGTGCTTTTGCGCCTTATTACGACGTTTGGTCGGAACTCCCGATTGCGTCGTACGAGTATCCCTTGCTCCTGCGCTTCGCCGACTGCGATGTTCAAAGCGATCCGTTACCGCTGCCGGAGGAGTTCGACGGCAGTAGCGGCGATGTCGACGCGGGACCGCGCGCCGCAAGCAGCGCTTTCAAACGCTTCCTGCGCGAGAACGCCGCCCAATATGCGGTCGCCGCGACGGTTCCGGCGGACGACCGCACATCCCATCTGGCGGCGCATCTTTCGTTCGGCGCGATATCGGCGCGCAGCGTGGCGCGGGCCGCGCGCGAGCGTATCGCAGACCCATTCATGTTGAGCGAGGAACGGCTCTCGTTGAGGCTTTTTTTGCGCGCACTGGCGCATCGTGATTTTTTCTTGCAGCTCTCATGGTTTCATCCTCGTACGCGAGACGAGCCGTTGCAGGAGCGAATGCGCGAGTTTTCGTGGGCGCGTTCGCACCCTGCGCTTGAGGCGTGGCGAGAAGGGAGGACGGGATATCCGCTGGTCGACGCAGGCATCCGGCAGCTGCGCGCAACGGGCTGGATGCATCCCCACGTCCGTGCCGTCGCCGCTTCGTGGCTTTGCTTCGATCTCGGAGTCGATTGGCGCGTCGGCCGCGACGAATGGGATCGCCGGCTCATCGAGTACGACCCTGCCCTTACGCTTGGGAACTGGCAATGGATCGCCGGTGTCGGCGCCGACATGGCGCAGTATCCACG
>JAFAHB010000002.1 GCA_019237435.1 Vulcanimicrobiota bacterium | reverse complement strand
AGCGGCACTTGCGAAAAATCGAACATACCTCCAAATGAATCGGCACGCGCATCCGCCCCTCCCAGCGAGGGTACGTTGAAGACGGCTTCAATCAAATGCAGCGTCGACGCAACCTCATGCTGTTGGTGCGACAAGTAGCCTGCTTTGGCATACGGTGAAATCACGATCGCAGGAACGCGGAAGCCGAGGCCTTCGTACGCGTGCGTGTGCGGGTCGGGATATTGTTTGGGAATGACGTGGTCGTACCAGCCTCCCCACTCGTCCCACAGCACGACGATCGCCGTGTTCTTCCAATATTGACTTTCGCCGATCGCGTTGACGATGTTGCCGACCCAATCCGGACCGGTCGCGCTGCGGGAGCCGGCATGATCGGAGTTGATCCAGGCTGGAACCACCCAGGCAACGGCCGGCAGCTTCTTGTCGGCAATGTCATTGAAGATCAACGTTTCCGGCGATCTCACGTTACGGGCCCAATCTTGGCCGAAACGCACCGGCCAGATTGCGTCGAATGCGGACCATATCTGACCTTGATTCACGCCGCCCACGGTTGGCGCGTAGTACGCCCACGAGATGCCCGCGTTATCGAGCGTTTTGGCTGCAGTTTCGTAACCAAAGCACGGATACGGTCCGAGCACTTCGATACCGGTCGCTTTGGGGAAAGCCGGCGGGCGCGACGAGCCGTACCGCAGCTGATACGTCTCCTGCGACACGGGTGCGTCACAGCCCCACGGATTGGGCGGCGGCGGCGAGGGAGTCGGGAAAAATGGATTCTCGGCCACGTGATTGGCTTGGCCGGCGATCATATACTGATGCGAGATGTAGCTCGCGCCGTTATTCGATGCAAACGTGTGATCGCCCAGCGCATATTCGTGCGCCATCGTCCAGTATGGCTTGATTTCGTCGAGCGGCACGTACGAAAAGGCGGTCGAATAACGCGACTTCCCTTGAAATAGCCAGCAGTTCGGGTGATTCTGCGGATACTTGCACGACGGATTGAAGCCACGAAGCTCCAAATCGAAACCATCACCTTTGCCGCGGTCGTAATCTTCCAGGAACTGCAGATGGCCGTGGTTGACGTCCCAGGCATTGGTCATGCTCCACGGTTGTAGCGTATATTTTACACCGTGTCCGTAGCCGTAGTTCTGCGTGTCGGCGTTCGGAAATCCACGAAATAAATTATCGAAGGAGCGGTTCTCCTGCATTATGATGACGACGTGCTGAATCTTACCGTTGCCGAAGCTTGTCGCCGGCGCGATGGCAGCCGGCACGGGGGGAACGATCGGCGGTTCGGAGTTACCGCCGTGGCAACTTACAGCAATTGGTACGAGCAGCAATGCAAGCCACGCAAACCTGAGGTCAACGGGACGTCTCATCGAACTTCCTCCCAGCGTCCTAGGGTGTTCCGGCGTGACGGCTAGCGAAAACCTGCTCGCGACGGCGGCGACGTCATTTGCAGCAGCGTCGCGGCCGCGATTGCCGCGTGGTAGCCTTTATCGCCCCGTTTAGGATCCGCACGCTGCTCGGCCTGCTCGTACGTGTCGGTCGTGAGAACTCCGAAACCGATCGGCACGCCGCTCGAAAGTTGCACGTCCATAATGCCTCGCGCGCATTCGCCCGCGACATAGTCGAAATGCGGCGTTTCGCCGCGCACGACCGCGCCGAGCGCGACGATCGCATCATAGCGGTTGCTCTCAACGAGGTTCCGGCAGGCCAGCGGCAGCTCGAAGCAACCGGGCACCGAGAAGCTCTCCACGTCGTGCGCGTCAACGTTGCAATCCCGCAGCGCGCGCCGCGCACCCTCAATCAGGGCTTCGCCCAGTCCGGAATAGAATTGCGCAGTCACGATCGCGAAGCGGCGACCGGCACAGTTCGGGACGCTTGCCTCGCCGTGGCCTGCGCCGTCGCGCTTCACGACACCGCGGCCGGCTCGTCGAACATGTGACCGAGCTTGGAACGCTTGGTGTTCATGTAGCGCCGGTTATAGTGCGTAGGTACGGTTTGCGAGGGCATCCGTCCGACGATTTTCAGGCCGTAGCCTTCCAGCCCAAAGATCTTGCGTGGATTGTTCGTGATCACTCGCATCTCGCGAACGCCGAGGTCGTAAAGAATCTGCGAACCGATCCCGTAGTCGCGCTTGTCGACGGGTAAGCCCAGCGCAACGTTCGCCTCGACGGTGTCGGCGCCGCGGTCTTGCAACTCGTATGCGCGCAATTTGTTGGCGAGGCCGATCCCGCGGCCTTCCTGATGCAGGTAAAGCAACACGCCTCGCCCCTCGCGCGCGATGACGTCGAGCGCCGCGTCGCGCTGTGCGGCGCAATCGCAACGGATCGAATGCAACGCGTCGCCGGTGAGGCACTCCGAGTGGACGCGAACGAGAATGTTTTTCCCGTCGCCGATGTCGCCCATCACCATCGCGACGTGCGCGACGTCGTCGATCGTCGTTTCGTACGCGATGCCGCGGAAGTGACCGTGCGTCGTCGGCAAATCGAACTCGGCGATGCGCTTGACCAGTTTCTCGTTGCGCATCCGGTAGGCGATCAGGTCCCGCACCGTCACGAGCTTGAGGCCGTGCTTGCGAGCGAACTCGCGCAACTGCGGCAGTCGCATCATCGTGCCGTCTTCTGCCATGATCTCGACGATCACGCCGGCCGGATAGAAACCCACCAAGCGCGCAAGATCGA
>JAFAHB010000134.1 GCA_019237435.1 Vulcanimicrobiota bacterium | reverse complement strand
AACTGCTCCATCGTGCACTGACGCGGCGCCTTATCGTGGCGCCAGCGCAGCAATCGCGATGCGTGACGAAAACGGCGTCCGGTTACGTGATCGAAGCCGACCTCCACGACAACCTGCGGGCGCACGGGCGACCACGCATTTTCTTTGCCGCGAGTCCAACGGCTCGGGCCGCCGGGTGCGGCGCCGGTAAAGCCCGGCGGCGCGACGATCGGCTTGAGCAACTCGGCGGCGCGGACGCGTTCGGCTGCATTCATCGATCCGACAAAGCCGACGTGGTTGAGCAGTCCTTCGTCGTCGTAGAGTCCCAGGAGTAACGACGCAACGGAACCATCGGCGGCGGTGCGGAAACCGCCGACGACGCAGTCCGCGGTGTAACTTCGCTTCACTTTGACGACGGCGTCGCGGCTGCCGAAGGCGTAGGGTACGTCGCGCTTGGCGATGACGCCGTCGAGCCGCGCGAGGCTTCCCTCGAGCCAGCGCTGCGCGAGAGCAGCGTCGGACGTTGCAGGCGAGATGCGAACGGTTGCGCTCTGCGCAAAGTCGCGCTGCACGAACGCCTCGAGCCGTTTGCGACGCGCGCGCAGCCTCTGACTGAAAAGCGCGCTACGATTCTCGGCGAGCAGATCGAAGAGAACGTATGAGGCCGGCGTCTCGTGGGCGAGCCTGCGCACGCGGCTTTCCGCCGGGTGAATGCGCTGAAGCAGCGCGTCGAAATCGGAAGTTTCGCCGCTTGCAATCAGCAGCTCGCCATCGGTTACGAACTGCATCGTGCTTGCCGCCTTGAGCGCTTCGACGATTTCGGGGAAGTAGCGCGTTAGCGTTTCGCCGGACTTCGACTGCAGCTCGACCGCATTGCGGTCGCGAAACGCAAGGCAGCGAAAACCGTCCCACTTCGGCTCGTACGTCCACTCATCGCCCTGCGGAATTCGCGCGACTTGCCGCGTCTCCATCGGTTCGACGGGCGGCCGAAGCGGCAAATCGTCAAATAGCGGCACTTTGTTCAAGCGCTGACCGTCGCCCCGAGGTCAAAACGTCCGCGCTTGCCGAGCAGCGGCTTCCATAGGTCTCCAACACGAGCCACGCGCTCCGGCACGTTCAAGAGCGTGAAATCGCTTGGATCGCAGCCTGCTTCCAGCTCCTCCCAGCTCACCGGTGTCGAGACCTTGGCCTCTTCGTTTGCGCGCACCGAATAGATCGAGGCGAGCGTTCTGCCCCACGCGTTTTGATTGTAGTCAACGAGGATGTGTCGTTCGGGCCGCTTGGCAACGCGGTACTCCGCGGTGAGAACGTCGGGGTGCGCGCGCGCGATTTGATGGCCGATCTCTTTGGCGATCGCCCAGACTTCATGCTGCGTCGGTCCGGTGCGAATCGCGACGTAGATATGCACTCCCTTGCTGCCGGTGGTCTTGACGAATGGGTTCATTCCGAGACCACGCAAAACGTCGCCGACGATGAGCGCGCCCTCGCGCACGACCGCAAAGGGCGTGTTGGGCGTCGGGTCGAGATCGAAATGGATGTAAAGCGGACGATCGGTGTCCTCGCACAGCGAGTACCACGGATTGAGATCGATGCAGCCCAAATTGATCATCCACAGCAGCGAAGCGCGGTCTTCGATCACCGGAAAGTCGATGACGTTGCCGGAGCGGTGCTCGATGGTGCACGTGCGGAGCCAAGGCGGCCGCGGCGACGGCGTGCGCTTCATATAGAAAAAATCGCCGGTAACGCCGTGCGGATAGCGCTTCATGACCATCGGCCGGTCCGCGACGTGCGGCAGCAAGACGTCGGCGACGCTGAGATAGTAGCGAAGCAAATCGCCTTTGGTGAGGCGAAGCTTCGGAAAGTAAGTCTTGCGAAGGTTTGTTAGTGTGACGCGCCGCCCGTTAACGTCGATGCTCGCGTCGTCGGTGTCCGTTGGAATGATGACCGCGCCACGGCCGCGCTTGGAAGGCTCCGCCACCCGCTTGATATACCCGCTGCGCTAGCGTTCTCCGCTTTTGCAAAACGCCGTCCAACCCAGGCCGCGACGTCATTCAATGAGGCGAGAAGCACCGAGCCGTGCGTTGCGCCGAGATAGGCTTTGAACGTGACCGGCGTGCCGTTGCGCGTCATGTGGTCGCGCAAATAAAGCGTGCTTTCGGACGGAACCATGAAATCCGATATGCCGTTCACGAGCAGCGTAGGAAGCGTTATGGAGAAATTGATCGGATCGGCAGCGATGAGATCGCGATAGAGCGCTTCGGTGCTGCTCTCTCCCTTCGGAGCGAAGATGTCGCGCGGCACGAAGTGCAGCCAATCCGAATCTTGCCACAAGTCGAGCAGACATCGTTGCTGCAGCTCGGGCATCGCCTGCAGCGCCGCGGGTTCCAAAATTTCTGTGGGAATGACCTTTGAATCGACGGTCGCAAACGCTTCGATCATCAGTCCGAGAATGACCAGCCCCTGGTTCGGGCGGCTTTCGTTGAGCTCGTCACGTAAGAGGCCGTCGGGCGTTGCAAACGGTGCGTACGATACCGCGCCGACTAACTTGAGCTCGGGCGCGAGCTGTTGCCCGGCGGCCGCGGTTGCGAGCGCCGCGGCACCGCCCTGCGAGTGCCCCATCACGATCCAGTTTCGTCCGACGTGCGGATCGATTTCGCGTGCGGCGCGTGCGATGTCGGTAACGTCACGCACTTCCGACAGCGGCACCATGTAGGGATGGATTCCCGGAGTTCCGATACCTTCGTAGTCTGTTGCTGCGACCGCATAGCCGAGTTTGACGAAACGATCGAGCATGCGCTGCTCGACGTTGGGCGCAGTCTCGCGTGAAGGTGCGCACTGCGGTGCGTTGCCGGTCGTTCCGTGTGCCCAGCTGATCAGCGGCCACCCTGCCGCCGGCGGCGTCCCCCCAGGTATTGCTAACGTCCCCGAAACAGCCACGAGCGTGCCGTTTCCGGCACGGGTTTCATAGAGGAGACGATAGTTTTCCGCCGCCGACGACAAAGCGGGCCCGCCGGTAAAGCGTTCTGACCGCAGAACCGTGCCTTCGCCGGTTTGCGGCATCGGATCCGGAGGCACATAAAACGGATCCGCGCCTGAGACGGCGAGCACGAGCGCCGCGAGCATGCAAGCTTTACCGAACGCCACGCTCGTTCGAACGAGCGAATTACGGCCGTTGTGACCGGGGCCGGCGCCGTGGAAAGGGTAGATACTCCGCTTGTTGAACGCTCGCCGGTCGGCGTTCCGGATTAGCTCAGTTGGTAGAGCAGCTGACTGTTAATCAGCGGGTCGTTGGTTCGAGTCCAACATCCGGAGAGGAAACAAAGACCACCCCACGGCGGGGTGGTCTTTTGTTTCCTACGTTGGACGAGAACCGTCATCCTGAGCGAGCCAGTAGGTTGTGTCACCCTGAGCGGAGCGAGCACGGCGAGCGAAGTCGAAGGGCGAAGGACGAGTCCAACATCGGGAGCCATTTGAAAAGCCCTTGATTGTGAGGGCTTTTCTTTTTGTACGCTGCGATGCCCTCAAAGTATATGGAACACGTCGAGCTCGACGCCCGCCGCTTTCAGGTTCTCCATCGCGGTGTGCCGCAGATCCTACGAGCTCGCTTCGACCGGAAGGCTTTCAAGATCCCAGCGTGGGTGTTAAAATGAAGGCGACAGCAGCCGCTAGGTTGGCACTGTTTCTCGTCTGCGAAAGGAGCTAAGCAGATGAAACTTCCAATGTTGAGCCGGTGCGCACTATCCGCGTGCTGCGCCGCCATGGCGGCGTGCTCACAAACGACCGATCTCTCGCGCTTGCAATACACCCCAACGGCCAAAGGTGCTCCTCATCGCGCCGGCGGGCCGCAGAGCTATCAGGTGTTGTACAGCTTCGGCGCAGTCCCCGACGGCGAGTATCCAAACGCAGGTGTAATCAACGTGGGCGGCACGCTCTACGGCACGACCTTCTCCGGTGGCGCATATTCGTGCGTCAGCGGAGGGTGCGGAACAGTTTTTAGCGTCACGACGGCGGGAACGGAGAAAGTGCTGCACAGCTTTGGAATCAACCGTCGCGACGGTACATACCCCTCAGCAGACCTGGTTGACGTGGGCGGGAAGCTCTATGGCACGACCTATTCCGGTGGCGCGTATCGCTGCGCCAAGTATGGCTGTGGAACGGTCTTCAAAATATCGACAAACGGCATGAAGAAAATCCTGTATCGCTTTGCAGGAAGCGATGGTGCGGATCCCGCCGCAGGTCTGATCGACGTGGGCGGCACCCTTTACGGCGCGACAAATAAAGGCGGCGCCTATTCATGCAGCGGCGCCGGCTGCGGAGCGGTCTTTAGCATTACTACCGAAGGCGCGGAGAAAGTGCTGTATAGCTTTGGCAACGGTAGCGACGGCACGTACCCCGCTGCGGACCTGATCAACGTGGGCGGCACGCTCTACGGCACTACCGAGTTAGGCGGCGCGTACGAGGCCGGCACGGTCTTTAGCATCACGCCGGGCGGCACAGAGAAAGTGCTGCACAGCTTTGGTCGGGGTCGCGATGGGGCGAACCCTTCAGCGGCCCTGATCGATGTGGGCGGCAGACTCTACGGCACGACGGTATTCGGCGGCGCGTATGCCTGCAATGGCTTCCCCGGCTGCGGCACCGTCTTTAGCATCACTATCGGAGGCACGGAGAAAGTGCTGCACAGCTTTGGCAACGGAAGCGACGGTGAGACGCCCTTCGGAGCCCTGATCGATGTAGGCGGTACGTTCTACAGTACGACGAGCAGCGGTGGCGCATACAGTAACGGCACGGTCTTTAGCATCACGAAGGGTGGCACGGAGAAAGTGCTGTACAGCTTTGGCAAGGGTCGCGACGGGGCGGGCCCTGTGGCAGGCCTAGTCAACATGGGCGGCACGCTCTACGGTACGACAGGGTCAGGCGGAGCGTACGGTTATGGCACGGTCTTTAGTATTACGCCGGCGGATTAGCTAAGCGGATGAAGCGTTCGGCTTTGAGCCCGTGCGCACTACTCGCTTGCTGCGTCGGTATCGCAGCATGCTCACAGGCGACGCGGGCAACACGCGGGGCGGGACAGCTTTAGCACGAAGCACAACTCATGGCGACGCAGGCTGAGCCGGCGCCATCGGCTC
>JAFAHB010000106.1 GCA_019237435.1 Vulcanimicrobiota bacterium | reverse complement strand
GCGGACTCATCGGCTGCAATGTCGGGTCCATCGGCATCGCCGACCAAACGCTAAACCTCGAAGCGTTCGCCATGATGAAAGCCCCCACTGTGACGCGGGGGCTTTCGATTATGCGGCTTCCTTTAGGGCTACCAGTTTGTGACCTTTAGCCCGATGCCGGCGTACGGTCCGCTTTCGGAGAATCCGATCGGAGCCGCGTTATAGTTCCAGCCGCGGTCGCCTAGGAATCCGGCCTCGATGAAGAGCGGGAATCCCGGGAACGTGTAGCTTGCGCCGATATCGTATTTCAGGATGTCGTAGGCAACGTTGAAGGTGCAGCCGGACGTCGCTGCGGCACCGGTGCCGCACGAGCCGGGCGCGCTCGAGTAGTTACCGTTAACGCCGAAGTAGTAGATTGCGCTGCCGTACCAAGAGAAGACGTGGTCGAGATCGGGCAGTTTTTCGAGCCCGACGCCCGCGCCGCTCTCGTGCGGATAGCCGTAGTTGTTATTGCGCCACAGGTAGCCGCCGACGACGTAGATGCGCGGCTTGAGAACCCGAATGCCCAACCGAGCGTCGAAGCTGTAATCGCGTCCGGTGAACGCCGGTACGAACGATTGCCCAAGTCCGCCGATCGTCGTGACGTAGCATTGCGGATCGCCGGTACCGCCGCAGTTGTGCTGCCAGTTGTACTGGCGGTAATCGACTTCGACCATGAACGGAAGGTTCATGACCGGGACCTCAATGGCCCCATGCAGCCGGTACGAGAACCCGTTGGTGTTGTTATTGCTGTGTGCCCCGTTTACGAAGTCGTTGTAAACGGTGGGCGAGATAATGTAATCTCCGGCCACGTAGAAGTCATAGTATGGTGGAGCCGTCGGCGTCGGCGTTGGAGTCGGCGGCGGCGGTGGTGGCGGCGGAGCCGGAGTGGGCGGAGGCGTGGCCGGTATGTAGCGGACCACGACGAGGCGACGGTCCGGAACCCACAGGACGTAGGCTCCCATGCCTTCCGAGATCACGCGAACCGGAACGAGAACGACGCCTTGATAGATCATGGGAGGCACGTCCAGCGGACGCGACTCGCCGTTGATCATGACTTCCGGCTTTCCGACGGTCACCTTGACCTCGGCTCCGGCTTTGCTGACCGTCACGGTCTTGCTGCCCGAGTCGTACGATACCGTCGCGCCCATTTGTTCGAACATCGAACGCAACGGGATCAACAGCGTTCCGCCGCGCACGAGCGCGGCGAGGACGCGGCCTTGCTTTAAGATATCGGGCTTGGTATAGACGTGATGGTCATTGTAGAGAATCGGATACTGACCCGACGGCGGGGACCCGAAATTCGCCGGCGGAGCAGCCATCGCGCCCTGGTCCTGAGCAATCGCGTTGGTTCCAATGTTGCCATGCGAAGCTCCGGGATGGGCTGCGACCGCGTTGAATCCTAGACCAGCCACCATCAGGGCGGTCAGGACTCCAGTGCTCAGTCGCTTCAATGTGTCCTCCTAGCTGATGAATTGAGCTTAGGCCCAACGACCCTGACCCTCGTGGGGGCCGGGCGGTGAGTACCTTCCGCGTCATCTTCGGGGACAGGCGATTGCCTCCCCTGCAGTAACAGCCTAGGAGTTTGATCGATTCAGGCGAGCTTGTCGCGCAATTTCGCCAAAAACTTGACCTTTTCGATGATGTATCGCTCGTGCGTGCCTTCGGCCACCGCTTCCTGTTCGTCGAAGACCTGGACTGCGAAGCTCACGCGCGGTCCGTCGAGCATCACGACTTCCACTTCGGTGCGGACGATGAAGCCTACGGGGACCGGCTTGCGGTGCTCGAGATCGACGTGCGTCCCTAGCGTAATCTGACCGGGTTGCAAGATCGGCGCGATGCAATGGATGGCCGCGCTTTCGACCAACTGAACGAGCATCGAGGTGGAGAGGACGTCTACACCTTTATTGCCCGCCTTTTCGGCAGTCATCCACTCCTCGACGCGGCTCTGAAGGCTATACGAGCGGCCGATGTCGAGTTTTGCGCTCATGCCCCCGGGAGATACGCCCTGCAGCCGATTTCCTCATGCCGAGGTTCCACGAGAGGACACTTTGAATCAAAGGCCGTTGACGGCCCGTATATGAGACCAAAGAAGGACCGATGACATTAGGAAAGAGATGCTCAGATTGACAGCCGTTCCTTTACGGGCGACGCTCTTGACGATTGCGGCAATTGCCGCGCCGGCGCTTATGGCCGGCTGCGGGAAAAAGCCGCCCCCGGCAACGCCTCCGTTGGTCGTCGACGCCGCCGCCGCTTCGCGTCAGAATATCGCGACCTATTTAAACCTTGACGGGCAGATTGCGCCGCTGGAGCAATCGACGCTGGCGTTCCAGCAGAGCGGCACGATTCTACACATCAACGTCAACATCGGCGACATGGTGCGCAAGGGGGAGCTGCTGGCCACGATCGATCCGCGGACGCTCGAAGCGCAGCTGGAGCAAGCGCGCGCGCAGGCGGCGCAGCAGTCGGCGTCGGCGCAGGGCTCGGTCGTGGGGTACCCGGTTCAGGTTCAAACCAACGAAGCCGCCGTCCAAAGCGCAAAGGCAAATCTCGCAAACGCCAAGCTGGTCTACGATCAAAACAAGCAGCTCTACAAGCAGGGCTACGTCTCTGAAACCGCACTTCAGCAGTCCGAAGCGAGCTACGTTTCCGCGCAGCAGACGTACAATAACGCCGTCGTCGGGCTGCGAAACAACGTCGTAAGCTATCAAAACGTCAAGGCGCAGCAAGCCGGTGCCGTGGCGGCTTCGGCCCAGGCGCAGCTATTGGCAACTCAGTTGTCGCAAACGTATCTCTACGCACCGTACGATGCAGTCATCGCCAACCGTCTAGTCGATCCCGGAGCGTACGCGTCGCCATCGCAGCCGGTGCTGCAGGTCGCGCGCGTCGATAAGGTCTGGATCAACGTCAACGTTCCCGATGAGGACTTGCCGTACGTGCATCCCGGAATCTTCGTTAGATATCAATCGACGTCGTTGCCGGGCCGGACGTTTAGCGGCCCGGTTCAGACCGTGAACCTCGTGCCGACTGCCGGAACGCTCTCGTATCTCGCCAGGCTCGAAGTCCAAAATCCGGGCTACGTGTTACGCGGCGGCATGCTGGTGACGGTAACGGTCGTCAAAGCCAGCGCGAACGCTGCGACCGTCGTACCCCGTAGCGCGGTCGCGCAGACCCCGAGTGGAGATGTGGTGTACGTCGTTGCCGACAATAAGGCACAGTCGGTGCCGGTGCGCGTCGGCGTGCAGACTGACACCATGTCGCAAGTGACGAGCTCGCGCATCCAACCCGGTACGATGGTGATTACGACCCGGCCCGACGCCCTCAAAGACGGCAGCGTCGTGGCGGTCAACAACGCGAACGCACCTGCGGCGCCCGGCGCATCGGTGCACTAAGGTGAGTGCGAAACCCATTCAAGCGCGAACGTTCTTCGCGGCGCTCGCACTGGGGGCGCTTGGGAGCGGCGCCGCACTTGCGCAAAATGCCACGCCACCGGATCGGGGGCAGATCCCCGGCGTTCCCGGGATCATCATGCCGTCGCCGCTGCCGCAACCGACCATCAGCGGAACCCCGCTGCCCTATCCGGCCTATGGGACGCCCGCGCCCGACGTCGCGGCGCTCAAACCGAAGAGGGGCGTGCCGCAGTCAATCTCGCTTCCCGACGCGGTACGCATCGCCGTCGCGCTCTCGCCGGCGTTCGCGCTGGAGAACGCGCAATGGGCGGCGATTCACGCAAGATACACGTCGTCGGTGCAAGCGTACTACCCTGGTTTGAGCGCCAGCGCGCAGATGGGCAACGAATACACGAACGGCACGACCAGTAGCGGTGGGGCGGGACGGCCGACGAGCAGTCCCGGCCCGAGTCCGGCAGCCGCTTTCGGGCTAGCGACGCCGGCCCCATATTCGCAATCGACGGTGACCAATGAGTCGTTCACCCTTACGGTAACGCAGCTCATCTATGACGGCGGCCGTACCATCGCGAACATCCGGTCCGCGAAAGAAGCCGACATCGCCGGCCGCGCGACCTTGCTGCGCCAGCTCCAGACGCTGGCGTTCAACGTTGCGAACTCCTACTACACGGTGCTCGAGGACAATGCGACGGTTACCGCCGACGCCCAGCTCGTACACGAGTTCGAGGTCAACGAAGCCTCGGTTGCCGCGCAGATCCGCAACGGCGCCGCCGCGCGTTCGGACATCGCGGCGGCGCAATTCCAAACGGCGCAGGCTCGCGGAAATTTGGTCACCGCGCAAGGAACCGCCATCGGCGCTCAGGCGACGTTTGCGACTACGCTTGGTCTCGACGCCAACGCGCAGGTCGTTCCGCAAGCGATCACGGCGCAGCCCTCTGCCCCGAATCCGACGTACGGCGCGTCGTTGAATCGTGCGCTGATCATGCGTCCCGATTACATCGCGGCCGCGTACAACGCGCAGTCCGCGCAGGAGGGCCTTCGCTATGCGAAGCTCGCCCGTTTTCCGATTCTTTCGGCGGGAGCGAGCGACGCCATAAGCCGCCAGTTCATCGACTGCTTTTCCACGACGGTGACGGAGAAGAACGGTAACGTCGTCCCCTTCTCGCTCTGTCCGGCGCCGTCGAGCTGGACGAACGCTAAAACGGTCGGCCTAAACTTATCCATACCGATTTACGACCAGGGCGTTACGAATTACAATGTCGCGGTCGCGGCGTCCCAACTCGATCAGGCGCTTGCGAATTTGACGTCCACCAAGCTTACGGTCGAGTCCGACGTGCGCTCCGCTCTTGCGACGTTGATCTCGTCACGAGCTTCGCTCGTGCAAGCGCGTTCGGAGCTGACCTCGGCGCAAGTCTCCTTGAGCGCGACGCAAGCGCAGTACAAAGTCGGCGCCACGACGATCCTCAACGTCGTAACCGCCGAAGCGAACCTTACGACGGCACAGTCCGCCTATATTAGCGCGCTTTACGGCGTGCGCATCGCCGAACAGAACTATTTATACGCAACGGGCGTGAGCGACGTTCAAATTTAGGAGCTTGTCGGACTTAGGCACATTCCCGTCTTCGGGCCGCCTTTTGTCCGAAGACTTCGTTGCTCTTCGGTCACGAAGCGGCTTCGCTCCCTCATTGCGCCGCGTCTTCGAACAAAATCCGGCATCGAATCCTAGAGTGGCCCAAGTCCGACGAGCTTCTAGGCGAACATGACTCGCCAGGCTTCTGAAGTGCCGGCAACCATTTCCGATCCCGTCAACGCGGCGGTCCTTGCCGTCTCCGAAGATCGACTCGCGGGATTTCAAACCGACCCATTCGGCGAGATAGCGACTCGCAGCGGAATCTCGACGGAGATCGTGATCGAACGCGTCGCTGCGATGCTTCGCGCCGGTACGATCCGGCGCGTGCGTCAGACCCTGCTGTCAACGAATCTCGCGAACGGCGCGCTGTGCGCGTGGGAAGTGGCGCCCGAAAGGCTCGATGCCGCCTTCGATTTCATGTTTCGCGACGATCCGTTCTCGGGTCACGTGGTCATCCGCACGACGGATGCCGTCTCGCCCGGCAGCAGCTACCGGCTCTGGACGACCTTGAAAGTTCCGCAAGGCTTCTCATTGCGCAAGCATGCCGAATGGTTGTGCCGGCGTATCGGCGCCCACCGGTTTCGCTTGATGCCGGCCAGAATGCTATTCGCGTTAGGCGTCGGGCACGTTCGCCGGCGCGGGCTCGAGCCCGGCGCGCGGGCCGAGCGCCCGGCACGGCCTCTGCACGCGACGATCGTCGAGCTCTTGGACCTGGAATGGCGCGTCTTGAGCGCGCTCAAGCGCGAGTTCGCTCCTGAGGAGCTCGTGCGCGATCTGTGGCGACAGCGCGCCGTTGAGGCCGGTGTGAGTTTCGAAGAGTTCGTTTCCACTGCACAGTCGCTGGACCGGCGCGGCGTAATCGGACGGTTTTCGACATTTCTCGAGCACGTCAAGCCCACCGCAGGCAACGAGCGCGCCACTCGCTACAACGCGCTTTTTCACTGGAGCGTTCCGCGCGGACGAGAGGTTGCAGCCGGCTGCGAAGTCGGCCGGCATTTCATCATCACCCATGCCTACTGGCGCGAAGGCGGACCCGAGTTCCACGGCGTGAACGTGATGGCGGTGGCGCACGGGATGGAAAAATCGGTCGTATTGGCGCACAAAGCGGCCATCGACGACCATCTACGTGAAGCAGGGATAGACTTCACATATACAAACGTCTTTTGGGGCGGCCGCAGCGAGATCAAGCCGTCGGAAATCGCGCCGGCCGCATACGTCGAGTTTTGCGAGGCTCATGGCATCGATCCCGACGCAATGCGCGCGGCCCCAAACGAGGAAGGAGCATCGGCGTGACGTTCAAGGCTTGGTGCAGGTTCGTTGCTTTGGCGGCCGTCACGATCGTCTGCGCGTGTACGAAAGTTTCGACGGGAGGCGTAGGCGGAGCGACCAGTAATTCGTGGACTCAACCCGGCGTTTTTCGATTCACCGAATCCGCGGATCCCAAAACGCTCAACGTGGTGCTCAACTCTGCGACGCCGACGCTCGATATCTCGATGTTCGCGTTCTCGTGGGCGATCCGCTACGACGCAAACGCGCAGCCCGTCCCCGATGCGCTCCGCGAAATACCGACCATCGCGAACGGCGACGTCAGCAAAGACGGCCTGACGCTCAAG
>JAFAHB010000178.1 GCA_019237435.1 Vulcanimicrobiota bacterium | reverse complement strand
GAGTGGGAACTGACCAAGAGCCCCGCGGGCGCATATCAGTGGAAGCCGCAAAACGGCGCAGCCGCCGGCAGCGTTCCGGACGCGCACGATCCTTCGAAGAAGCACGCGCCGACGATGCTCACGACCGATCTCTCATTGAAGGTCGATCCGATCTATGGACCAATCGCCAAGCGCTTCCACGAGAATCCGCAAGAGTTCGCGGACGCCTTTGCAAAGGCGTGGTACAAGCTAACGCACCGCGATATGGGTCCGACCTCGCGCTATCTCGGTCCCGAGATACCGGCGGAGCCGCAGATTTGGCAAGATCCCGTTCCCGCCGTCGATCATCCGCTGATCGACGAACACGACGTCGCTGAACTCAAGCGTCGCGTTCTCGACTCGGGACTCACGGTGCCGCAGCTCGTCGTCACGGCGTGGGCTTCGGCCTCGACCTTCCGCGGAACGGACAAGCGCGGCGGTGCAAACGGCGCGCGCATTCGGCTTGCGCCGCAGAAGGACTGGGCCGTCAACCAGCCTGCAGAGTTAGGCAACGTGCTGCAGAGTCTCGAAAGCATACGCTCGGAGTTCAACGCGTCGTTATCGGGCGGCAAGAGCGTCTCGCTCGCCGACGTCGTGGTGCTCGGCGGCGCGGCCGCGATCGAGAAGGCTGCCAAAGACGCCGGTCACGACGTGACGGTGCGTTTCTCGCCGGGGCGCACCGATGCGACGCAGGAGAATACCGACGTCGACTCCTTCGCCGTATTGGAGCCCAACGCTGACGGTTTCCGCAACTACTTGGGCAACCGGCATTCGCGATCGCCGCAGCAGCGACTCGTCGACCGGGCGCAGCTGCTCACGTTGACCGCTCCCGAAATGACGGCGCTCGTCGGCGGCCTGCGCGTCCTCGGCGCGAACGCCGGTGGATCCAACCGCGGCGTCTTCACGGCGCGGCCCGGCACGCTGAGCAACGACTTCTTCGTGAACCTGCTCGACATGTCGACGAAGTGGGAAGCCGCGGAAGCCGACTATACGTACGATGGCCGCGACCGCCGTACCGGCGAGCTGAAATGGAGCGCTACCAACTGCGACCTCATCTTTGGCTCGAACTCGCAGCTGCGCGCGATCGCCGAAGTCTATGCCATTGAAGGCGATCACTTCGTGCGCGACTTCCTCGCCGCGTGGGAGAAAGTCATGGATCTCGACCGCTTCGATCTACGCCTGCCTCAAGCGGGGTAGGCCCGCTCGAGGGGGAATGGGCTTCTGCTATGTTCGCGCGCACATCGCTTCGGATTAGCGCCGCGTCGATCGGCATCGCTCTTGCCTGCGCGCTTTGCGCCTGTTCGGGCTCAGCTTCGCATGGCTCGTACGGGTCGGGCGATCCGAGTTTGGCTGCCGCTAATCCCGGCGGCGGCGCAATCGATCCGTTTTTGAGCGACGGCCACGCGGTTCTGCAGGCGCTCGACGCAATCGCGCAGCACTCCGGACGGCCGATGCGCGTGACGAGCATCTCGGCAGACCGCGTCAATGGGCTCATGGTCGACGTTCAAGAACCCGCTCACCGCATCAACGTGGATCACTACGTCGTCGCCCCTGACGGTTCGTTGAGTGGACCGACGCCCGTAAAGCTGATGTCGTTGGACAGCGGCCCCATTACCGCTGCCAAGGTCGACGCGCAAGCCTTCGATCCCAAGGCGATTGCTTTCGCGAACCTCACCCAAACGGTGCGAGAGGCGATCGCGAAATCGGGCTACCCCGACGCGCGAGTCACCGAATGGGAAATTGCAGGCATCGGTCCGGACGATCGCCGGTTCATCTACTTCGAATCCGCTCGAGCGCGACCGTCGGCCGAGATCACGCCACAGCTGAAGATCGTACGGATGGGGTTTTGAAGTACGGCCGTCTTGCTGCGTTGACCGTGACGATCGCGTTGTCGGCTTCGACCGCCGCGCTCGCGAGCGATCCGGGGCGAATCGACGCGTACGTCACACCCTATTACAACTTTTCCGGGCCCGACGTCAAGGTCGGAAAGTACAGCGGCGGCTTAGCTTCGTCGAATCAAGCAACGTTCGTTGCGACGATTCTTCAGATGAAACAGCGGTGGATGCAGCTGACCTTTGCCGAGCTCTACGTCGGAGCGATTCGCCTCTACGATCTCGGCTATCGCAAAGAGGCGACATACTGGTTTTACACCGCGCAATATAAAGGACGTCAGTTTGCGATGCTCGCCGATCCGACGAAACTGGGAAGCATGGGCGACCCAGGCTTCGAGCTATACCAGGCGCAGAATGCCTTTTTCGAAGTCGTCGGACCCGATATCAACGGCTACGCCTTCGGTGACATCGATTCGGTGATTGCAATCATTCGAAGGGTTCAAAACGAAAACCGTACGGTCTCGAACTTGCAGAGCATTTATCCTGCCGTAGCGTTCGTGAGCAAATCGCGGTGGGCAAGCGCGAATGCCGGCCTCAACGCCGGATTGGGTAAGCTCGCGTCGCAGCTAGCGGGAGAGAAGATCGAGCTTGGGCAGCAGCGCGCCCAGAATGGCACTCAGGCGCGCTTTGCGCGTCTGACGAGCAAACGGTTTCCGGGGGGTTACTAAGCGGAGGCGGCCGGGACCGCGCCTGGAACTCTATCGGCCGAGGAGGGACCAGCCCGTGACGCAGACTCAGCCCGCCGCTAAGGCGGCCGCAAAGACCTACAGCTTGCAAGGCACGCTGATCGAAGCGTGTTCGTGCAGGACGCTCTGCCGTTGCTGGATCGGCGAAGATCCCGACGGCGGGGCCTGCGACTCATTCCTTGCCTATCACATCGATAAGGGCGAGATCAACGGCGTCGACGTAACCGGATTGAACTACGTGGGAGTCTTCAAAATTCCGGGAAACGTTCTCACGCCGCACAGCTGGAAGCGCGTCACCTACGTGGATGCGCGAGCGACCGACGAACAACGCGCCGCGATTCTTGACGCTTGGCACGGCCGTTTAGGAGGACCGCTTGCGGATCTCAACGCGCTGGTTGCAGAGGACGTCGCGATCGAAACGATGCCGATCGAACACAACACTAGGAGTGGAGAAGGCACGCTCGTCGTCGGCGATAAACTTCGCGCGACCATGGCGCCGTATCGCAGCGCCTACGGGGCGATCACGACGTTGCGCGACAGCATCTTCAGCACCATACCCGGCGCTCCCGCCTACGTCGCGAAGGCCTCCGAGCACGTCGTCAACATTCCCGAGCACGGGATGGTTTGGACGTTTAAGGATCGCAACGCGATTCAGGGCGACTTTCTGCTAGAGGCGTAACTTGATGGCGGCGAACGCCGCGTACCGGTACGCGCGGTCCAACACGATCGCTATCCTCGCTTGCGTGATCGCTGTTGCGTGGGCCGCCTGCGCGTGGGCGGAGTTCGCCGGTTACGCCGCGCAGCTGCACCACCACACGCTCTACGAAAGCGGTCGTCCATATTGGCTCGCCGCGCTCGTGATATTAGCCGCATGGCAGTTCATGACTGCGGCAATGATGCTGCCGTCCTCGCTTGGTGTCATCCGCTATTACGCGGCCACGGCAGCGCACGCGCCCGATTTCCCGGCGGCGCTAGGCTTGTTCCTGAGCGGCTACTTCGTGGTTTGGACGGTCTTTGCGCTCGCCGCGTTCACGGGCGACATGCAGCTGCACCGAGCCGTCAATGCATGGCCCTGGCTCGCGGCGCACGCGACACTGATACCCGCCGCAACGCTCGCTCTCGCCGCGCTCTATCAGTTCACACCGCTGAAAGACGCCTGCCTGAAAGCGTGCCGCCATCCGGGCATCTATCTCATGCGCCACTATCGGCGCGGACTCCTTAACGGCTTGCGCCTCGGCTTAGGCCACGGTGTCTATTGCTTGGGGTGTTGCTGGGCCCTGATGTTGGTGATGTTTGCCGCCGGCGTCGCGCATTTGGCGTGGATGGGCCTGCTCGCCGCGATCATGTTCGTTGAGAAGACGGTGCCGTCGGGTAATCGAATCGTGGCGCCTGTCGGCGTTGCACTGGCAGTCCTTGCCGGAGTCGCGCTCGTGGCTCCCGGTGCCATTCCAGGCTTGTAACCCAATTCGCTGACGATGCACGTTGGCATTGCCGGCACGGGTAAGATGGGCAGCGCGATTGCATGCAATCTGCTCGATCGCGGCTATTGCGTCTCCGTTTGGAACGTCGAGCCGAGCATGATGCTTCCGGTGACAACTGCGGGCGCAACGCCGTTCGAAAATCTGGAATCACTGGTTGCGAGCGTCGAGGCTGTAATCGTGATGCTCTGGGATGATCGGGTCGCGCAAGAGATTTCACTGCGTCGAATCATTCCGGCCGCGCGTAAGGGCCAGCTGGTCATCGAGACGACCACCCTTTCGCCGGCGATGTACGAATCGCTGGCAGCAGCGGCGGCGCAACGAGGCGTGGGGTTTCTCGCGTGTCCCGTCATCGGCAGCGTCGACGGCGCGCGCACGGGCGCGTTGACGCTTTATCCGGGAGGCGGCAACGAGACCTTCGATCGCGCTCGCGAACTGCTCAACGCGATCGGTTCGAGCGTTAATTTCACGGGTTCGCCGGCGGCCAGCGCGCATTTGAAGCTCGCCAGTAATTGCATGCTTGCCGTGCTTGCGGATTCGATCGGCGAACTTCTCGGTACGATGGCGCGAGCCGGCGTCGATCGCCGGCTCGCCGTCGAGACGCTCATCTACATGCTCGAACGCGTCGGCACCAAGCGTCAACAACTTATCGAGGGCGACACTCGCCCACGTTTTTCGGCAAGCGCGCTGCTCAAAGATTTGCGTCTTGCGCATGCGGCGAGGCAACGATTGCAGGTCAATGCGCCGCTGATGGACCTGGCGTTCGCCGAGTTCGAACGGATGGCTGAGACCGGCTTGGGGGACGAAGACTACATCGCCGTGGGCTTGGCACTGGAGCGCGCCTTCTAACTCGACGTCAGGCGAGGGCGTGGTCACCGCGCGCCGAATATCGGCCGACCTTGAGTTTAGCCAAGCCTATGCATCTTGGTGCCTCCGAGATTGACGCAATTCCCGAGATTGCGTGGATCGCGTCGGACGCCGGGCGAATCAAGCGGTTCAACCACAAATGGTATGAATACCTCGGTCTGCGGCGGCCATCGAAGGCGAGCTCGGATCAGCTCGAGCGGCAGTGGATTGCGGCGATTCATCGCGACGATCGCCGTTCGGGCCTCCGCGCGTTCCGCGATGGGATCACGAGCCGGCGGGCGTTTACCGCCGAGTTGCGATTGCGGCGCGCCGATGGCGTTGCGCGATGGTTTCGGGTTGCCGTCGCGCCGGTGGACCCTGCGCGCAAACGAGGGTCAAGCTGGATCGCCATCTGCACCGACATCGACGACTACAAGCGCCAGGGTCAGCAGGTTGCGTTTATCGCCAAGGCAGGCGAAGTGCTCGCTGAATCGCTCGACCTCCAGACGACGCTGGAGCGACTTCTCGCAATTATCGTTCCGGAGTTCGGCGATTGGGCCGCCATCGATCTTTTCGACGATTCCGACCGATTGAAAACCGTAGCTGCGATCCATGCCGACTCGCGTAAAATGCCGCTCGTGAAACGACTCGTCGGCCGGCACAATCACGATCCGAAAGTGGAGCCGAGCATCGCCGCAATCCTTCGGAAGAATCAGCCGGTCATTCTGCGCGAGGTCAGAGACGAGCAGATCAAGAGAGCCGCAGCGCCGCGACTGCTCGAGGTGATTCGAGCGCTGGCGCCTCACTCGGCAGTGACGATCCCATTGCGCACGCGCGGCAGAACGATCGGCTCGCTCGTGGCGTATTGGGCCCAAACGCCTCGGCGATACGCGCAAGAGGATCTGCCGCTTTTCGAAGAGCTTACAAAACGCGCGGCGGTCGCGATCGAGAATGCACGACTCTACGAGCGCGAGCGCGAAATCGCCGCAGAGTTTCAGCGCGCGGCGTTGCCGATCTCGCTTCCGCAGGTTGCCGGGATCCGCTTTAGCGGCATCTACGTGCCGGCCAACAATCGCGAGCTGCTGGGCGGCGATTGGTACGATGCGCTGCGGCT
>JAFAHB010000177.1 GCA_019237435.1 Vulcanimicrobiota bacterium | reverse complement strand
AACCCGTCCATCTTGCCGTTGTCGTAATCGGTGAGGTATCCGTTGCGCCCGTGGCCGATATCGCACGGATATGCGAGCGTCACTTGCTCGAGTTTGATCGTGCGATCGCCGCCTTTTAATTTCATTTTGCCGGTTCTTGTGCCGTCGGCGCCGGGAAAGGTAGCGAAGAAATTATCGAAGGATCGGTTCTCTTGAACTACGAGCACGATGTGTTGAAGCGGTGACGAACGCTTATGAGCGGGCGGCTGCGAGCCGCCTGCAGTTGGCCCCGTAGGACTGAGCGCTCCTGACGAACATGCAGCCAAGAGGAAAACAGCGATCACGTAAAGGGGCTTCATCGAACAACGGTTGCTCCTGGCTCTGACTGAGCTAACATTCCGCGCGCAGCGACACTATACGCGCCGCTGGGCCTCCGCGCCTTGTCACAGCGTGCGAGCGGTACCCTAACCGAGCTGAAGTCTCTGGTGAAAGGGGTCTCGTGCGATACGGCGGGCTAATCGCTTCTCCGGCCCCGTCAAGCGGCGCGATCGACTGTGAAAAAGACCGGCTTGGATTTCCGCGCTCTTTCCAGAGGCCGAAGCGGTACCTGCACGAGCGGTTTGGGCCGAAGATCGTCTTCCCAACGACGAGCGCCTGGATGACATCGGCGAAGTTTTCCCCTGCCGCTGCAGGCGTCGGTCAAGACGCTCGTGTGGACCAGGGGCGCGAGCCCCCAAGCAGGCCTGATCGACGTGGGCGGCACGCTTTACGGCACGACGTATAGTGGCGGCGCGCACAATTATGGCACGGTCTTTAGCATTACGACGGGTGGCGTGGAGAACGTGCTGTACAGTTTTCGCAACGGGACCGACGGCGCGAACCCCCTAGCAGGTCTGATCGACGTAAAGGGCACGCTCTACGGCACAACTAGCGTGGGCGGCATTTTCAATGGTGGCACTGTTTTTCGCATAACGACTGGCGGCATGGAAAACGTATTGCACAGCTTTGATCTGACCGGCTTTGGCGCCGGTGACCCCGAAGCGGGCCTCGTCAACATAAAAGGCACCCTCTACGGCACGACTGAGGGTGGCGGCGCACATTTCGATGGAACTGTCTTTACCCTGACGCTGAAGTTTTTGCGCGGGTCGTGGAGCAGATAACGGGCTTTTGATGGTGGGCCGTCCTGGGATCGAACCAGGGACCTCATGCTTATCAAGCATGCGCTCTAACCAGCTGAGCTAACGGCCCCGTACGAAGCGAGACCTGACTATACGCGCCGCTCAGCGGTGGTGCCTTCTGGCGTCCTTAAATCAGCGAGATCCACTTCTTCATTATCTCGTCCTCGTTCTTGAGGTGCGCCATTAAGAGTGCCTGAAGCACCTCGTGCTCGCGAACGATCTCCGCGCGTTCGGCGGCCTCGTAATCGAAGGCTTGCCGCTGCGCGGCCAGCTGGGCTTGCTGGTCGGCGCCGACATCGGAATCGGTTGAAGAGGCAGCGTTACGGGGCGCGGCCGGAACGCCTCGCCCCGTTGTCGTCCGCTCGTTTCGCAGCGGTGGTAACGGCGGCAACATCATTCAGTGATGGATTGGATGAACTTTTTCGTGATCGAGTCGTCCATCTTGCGTTGCGCCATGTCAACGTTCCGTAACGTGTCGACCTCGCGCATGTTTTCGCTGCGCTCGTCCATCATTTGGTCGAAGACTTCCGACTGCATTTGCAGTTGCTCTTGGTTCTGAATCTCCGATGCGTACATTCCGAGCTGAAAGCTTTCGTCTTGCGCGTTGAGCGCGTTCATCGCCGCATTCTCGGCGTTGCCGGCGGCGCCGTTGCCGACGGCGCTTCCGAGTGCGTTTCCCAGCAAGCCGGAGCCGACTCCCTCGAGGACGGGAAGCAGAAATGCCATGATGGTGCTCCTTTACGAATTGGCGTCGTCGCAGAACTGCGTGTAGTCCGTGGATGCGGGTTGATAGCCGCCTTGAGGCAGCCCCGGCAGCGTGGGCGGACTCAGCGGCAAGCTCTGCGCTTGCGCGGAGAGCGAGCTGAACGACGAAAGCAGCGTGCCGAGCTCCGCGACCGCGGCGTTTTGCGGCGAATCCGCTAAATCGCCGCTGATTCTGCCGGCAACCGGCGGGGCACCATCGATTGTCCCGTGGCGAAGCGGATCCGCGAATGGCTTGGCGGAGATCGTACCTTCGATTGGCAACGATGACATGTTCTTTCTCCTGTTCTACGAGTTCGTCTCGTCGGTGTCGTCGAGCAAGGCAACGTAATCCGTGGCTTGCGGCTGATAGTGATGCACGGATTGCTGGTGATTTGTCGCCATGAGCGGCAACGTCGGCGCTGCGAGTGGAAGACGCTGGGCGCGTGATTGCAATGCGCCGACCGATGCAATCGTTTCGCCGGATTCTGCGATGGCGCCGGCGTGCGGCGATTGTCCCGAAAGCCGTTGGTAGTGGCGCATCACCGAATCCGCGTACGCAAGGTCGCTACCGTCCGACCACCGGGTGCGCGTACCGGCAGCGTTCGGGGAGCCCGCATTGTAGGCCGAAAGTGCGTCGTGAACGTTTCCCCCGTAACGCTCGAGCAGCCCCGAGAGC
The DNA here is from genome assembly GCA_019237435.1 of Vulcanimicrobiota bacterium. GTDB lineage: Bacteria > Vulcanimicrobiota > Vulcanimicrobiia > Vulcanimicrobiales > Vulcanimicrobiaceae > Cybelea. Next base: position 5,880 of record JAFAHB010000177.1, on the reverse strand, counting down.
ATACCGGCAGCGTAGTCGGCGTTCTTTGCCGGATCCAACGCAACTGTCGTCTGCGCAAAAGAATGCCAGCGATCGTCAATCTGAAAGATCCCATGGCCGTGGCCGCCGTCACCGACGACGTTGCGCCCGGCATTCGTATCCGGGCCGCCGGTCTCTTGAGCGGCAACCGCAGCGAGCAGCTCGGGATCGAGCGCGTGGCGCCTCGCGGCCGCCGCGATCTGCGGGGCGTAGGCGACGCCGTCAGCCGCCAGGCGAGAAGCGATTGAATCGATGCTCATGGCAGCCTTCTATCCCGTCGTGCAAGGCGTTTGACAAGGCGCAAGGGGGGTTCTAGAATGGCAAAAGTCCGTGGCGGCCCCGCCGGTTGGCGGGGCCTCATGCTGTGGATCGTGCTTCTATGGATCGTTCGCATAAAGTCGACATTAGCGGCTTGCTTGCCGGCAGCCGCCAACTCATGATGGTCGCCGACGAGGTGTCGCTCGAGCCATTTGAGGGACTCGTCTTTCCGCAGCCGGTCGCGGTGAAGCTCGAGCTGCGGCAAGCGGATCGTATGCTCGCGGTCGAAGGCTCGGTCGATGCCCACGTTCACGGCCAATGCGACGGCTGTCTCGAAGACGTCGAGCTCGAGCTTCACCTGGATCTCGACGAGCGGCTCGATCCCTCGCACGGCCGCGACGTCGAACCCTTCGGCGAGAGTAACGTGCTCACGGGGGACCGGCTCGACGTGGCCGATCTGGCGCAGCAGAGCGTCCTGAGCGCGCTGCCCATGGGGCTGCGATGCAGCGCGGAGTGCCGGGGGCTCTGCTCTATATGCGGGTCGAATCGGAATACGAGCGAATGCTCGTGCCACTCGGCGTGATACTGTTGAAACGGAGAGTTAAGTGGCAAATTTAAAATGGAAAACGCCGCGCAGCAAGACGCGTAGTCGCCGAGCGGCCAACTGGAAGCTGGGCGATGTGACGACGGTTCTTTGCTCGCAGTGTCATCAGCCGAAGCGGCCGCATTTCGCCTGTCCGAGCTGTGGCACGTATAAGGGCCGCCAGGTCCTCAAGATACAAGAAGAGCCGGCCGGTTAGTCTGCGTTGACGCCCAGCGGGGTAAAGATCGTCGGCGTCGGGCACTACGCGCCCCCGAGGGTCGTGACGAATCACGATCTCGAAGCGTGGTTGGATACGTCCGACGAATGGATTACGACCCGCACCGGCATGAAACGCCGCCATTGGGCCTCCGAAGAGGAAGCGACGAGCGATTTGGCTTCGGCCGCCGCGAGCGCCGCGCTCGTGCATGCGGGATTGCAACCGCGAGATATCGACTGCTTCATCGTCGCGACCGTTACGCCCGATTACTATTTTCCGGCGACGGCGTGCCTCGTCGCAACCAAACTCGGCGTGACGGACAAGCCGGCATTCGACATCGGAATCGCTTGCAGCGGCTTCATCTACGGGTTGACTGTGGCGGCGGGACTGATTCGCTCGGGCGTCTACCGGCGCATCATGCTCATTGGTGCCGAGACGCTCTCAAAAATTCTCGACAAACACGATCGCGCGACCGCGATCCTCTTTGGGGACGGCGCGGGCGCCGTCATTCTCGAACACTCCGCAGAGGATAGCTTTCTTGCCTCGGATCTAGGCGCCGACGGCAGCCGTCCCGAGCTACTCTACGCGCAGGGCAGCGGCGCGCGCCATCCGCTCGATCACGCGGCGCTCGATGCGAAGCTGCACCTCATTCACATGCAAGGTCGCGAAACGTTCAAACTCGCCGTGCAGCGCATGGTCGACGCGACCGACTCCGTCTTGAAAAAGGCGAATCTGTCGAAGAGCGACGTGACGTTTCTCGTCCCGCATCAAGCCAATCGTCGCATCATCGACGCTACCGCGCGCTATCTGGAGCTGCCCGACCAGAAAGTCATCGTGAATATCGCCGAGTATGGAAATACGTCGGCCGCGTCCATTCCGATGGCGCTTTCCGAAACGGTGCGCGCCGGCTTGATCAAGCCCGAGAACCTCATCGTCTTTGTCGCCTTCGGCGGCGGTCTGTCGTGGGGAGCGATCGCGTGGCGATGGGCCGCGTAGTCGTCCGATAATGCGCATCGCAGCCGTCTTTCCCGGGCAGGGATCCCAAACCGTCGGCATGGGCTGCGACGTTGCGGCACACTCGCGCGAAGCACGGGCGATTTTCGATCGCGCCGCATCGGTACTCGGTTACGACCTGCTGGCGTTGCAGCGTGACGGGCCGGAAGAGCGGTTGCGTGAGACGGAAGTTAGCCAACCGGCGATCTTCACCACCAATCTAGCGCTGTACTATGCCGCTCGCGGAGCCTTCGAACCAATCGTAACCGCGGGACATTCGTTCGCCGAGCTATGCAGTCTGGTCGTCGCATCGTCGCTCGACTTCGAGGACGCGCTGCGCATCGTCAGCGAGCGCGGCAACGCGATGCAAGCGGCGGCGCAGCGCACGCCGGGCGGAATGTCGGCGATCTTGGGCCTCGACGCGGAACAGGTGCGTGCGGTGCTCGATAAAGTGCGCGGAAGCGAGCGCGTCGGTTTGGCGAACTTCAACTCGCCGACGCAGATCGTGATCAGCGGCGAGCTGCAAGCGGTACAGCGCGCCGGCCAAGCGATGCTCGATGCCGGTGCCAAACGCGTCGTGCCGCTCAACGTTTCGGGCGCCTGGCACAGCGAGCTGATGGAGCCCGCCGTCGAGCGGTTGAAGCGCGTCGTCGATGCGAGTAGTTTTAGGATTCCGGCATTCGACGTCATCTCGAACGTCGACGGACGCCCGTACCGCGACGTCGCGACGATTAAGAAGAGCTTGATTCGCTCCGTGGTTGACGAGGTGCGCTGGCACGATGCCGCAGCGCGGTTGCTGACGTACGATCCGGAGCTGGTCGTCGAGTTTGGAGCCGGCGGTGTCTTGAGCGCGCTGATGAAGCGCATGGCCGGAGCTCCACCGGCGATGGTCGTGAGCGATAGCGCCGGCATCGAAAGTTTGCGCGCAGCCAACGAACGAATGGCAGCCGCCAAGTCGTGATGTTCTCCGGCAAGACCGCGTTGATAACCGGCGCGAGTCGTGGAATCGGGCGAGCGATCGCGACCACTTTTGCACAGCGCGGCGCCGACGTCGCGCTCATCGGGCGAGACGTCAACACGCTGACGGAGACGGCGCAAATGTGCGCCAACGTCCGTCCCGGCGCCGTTGCCGGCGTGTTCGAATGCGACGTTACCGACCGCGCAGCAGTCGAGCGGGTTACCGGTGAGGCCGTCGAGCGTTTCGATCGCATCGATTTTGCGATCGCAAACGCCGGCCAATCCGTCGACGCGTTACTCTTGCGATTGCGATCCGATACGATCGATCGCATGCTGGACGTGAATCTCAAATCCGCCTTTTATCTTTGTGGCGCGGTCGCGAAGCCGATGATGAAGCAGCGCGCGGGTTCCATCGTCCTAGTCACCAGCATCGTCGGCATGACGGGAAATGCGGGCCAGGCTGCATATGCGGCCTCGAAAGCCGGCCTCGTCGGCCTATGCAAATCGCTGGCAAAGGAGTTGGGTTCGAGGAATATAAGAGTCAACGCCGTCGCGCCGGGTCTCATCGAGACCGCCATGACAGAGACGATGCCCGACGCCGCCAGGGAGTTTTTGATCAAGCAAGCCGCTCTCGGCCGCGCCGGGAAGCCCGAAGACGTCAGCGGAGTCGTAGCATTCCTGTGCTCCGACGACGCGGGATACATTACCGGACAAACGCTCGTCATCGATGGCGGCGTGTTGATGTGAAAGGAGACGTAATGTCCACCACCTTCGATAAAGTGAAGAAGATCATCGTCGAGCAGCTCGGCGTCGACGAGTCCGAAGTGACGCCCGAAGCATCGATCACCGACGATCTCGGTGCCGATTCGCTCGACCAGGTCGAGCTGGTGATGGCGTTCGAGACTGAGTTCAACATCGATATTCCCGACGAGGAAGCCGAGAAGATCAAAACGGTCGGCGACGCGGTGAAGCGCATCGACGAGACCACCGCCGGGTCTTCGACCTCCTAACAACGATTTGTTCGACCAACTTCAGGAGCGCCTAGGCTCGATCTTCGAGCGTCTGAGCGGGCGCGGCAGGATCAGCGAAGGCGAAGTCAACGAAGCGCTTCGCGAGGTGCGTGTCGCGCTGCTCGAGGCCGACGTTTCGCTGGGCGCCGCCAAATCGTTCGTCGCGCGCATCAAAGAACGCGCGATCGGCGCAAACGTTCTGGAGTCGTTGACCCCGGCTCAAACGATCGTCAAGATCGTTCACGAGGAGCTGGTATCGCTACTGGGACCGGCGAGCGGCTCGGGAGAGGCGCGACTACGATTTTCCGACGCTCCGCCGTCGGTCCTGATGCTCGTGGGATTGCAAGGTTCCGGCAAAACGACGCAGGCCGCCAAACTCGCGTTGCGGTTGAAAGAGCAGGGGCGGCGTTCGCTCTTGATCGCCGCCGACGTCTACCGTCCGGCCGCGATCGATCAGCTCAAGACCCTCGGCAAGCAGATCGGTCTTCCGGTTTTCGAGCTCGGCGCAAGCGATCCGGTTGACATCGTGCGCAGCGGCATCGCAGAAGCGAAGCGGCTGGGCGTTTCGACCGTAATCGTCGACACGGCCGGGCGGCTGCAGATCGACAAGCCGCTCATGACGGAGCTGCAACAGATTCGTGCCGCCGCCGCTCCGAGCGAGATTCTGCTCGTCGCCGACGCGATGACCGGCCAGGAGGCGACGAACGTCGCGAAGGGCTTTCACGATCGTCTGGGCATAACCGGCGTGATCTTGACGAAACTCGATGGCGACACGCGGGGAGGCGCTGCGCTCTCGATTCACAGCGTGACCGGAGCGCCAATCAAGTTCGTGGGCGTCGGGGAGAAGCTTCCGGCGCTCGAGCCGTTCTATCCGGAGCGGCTGGCGTCGCGTATTCTCGGCATGGGCGATGTGCTGACGCTCATCGAGAAGACGCAGACGTTATATTCGGAAGAGCAGGCTCGCAAGCTCGAAGAAAAGCTTCTCAAGCAAACGTTTACGCTCGAGGACTTTCTCGATCAGATGCGACAAGTGCGCAAGCTCGGGTCATTCAACGACATCTTGAAGATGGTGCCCGGACTCTCAAAGGCGCTTCCGAAGAACTTTGAGATTCCCGAGCGCGAAGTCACGAAGGTCGAGGCTATCATCTCGTCGATGACACGACGCGAGCGGCGTAATCCCGACCTGCTCAACGGTTCGCGGCGCAAGCGAATCGCCGGCGGTTCCGGGACGCAAGTTTCCGATGTGAATCGGCTGGTAAAACAGTTCGAACAAGCACGACAAATGACCAAACATTTGAGCCGAACGAGGCGAGGCAGATAACGGAGCTATGGTAAAAATTCGATTGCGGCGCATCGGCGCCAAAAAACAACCCACGTATCGTTTCGTCGTGGCCGACGCTCGCGCGCCGCGCGACGGGCGCTTTATTGAAATCCTAGGGCACTACAACCCGCGCACCGAACCGCGCACGGTCGTCGTCGACGAAGAGAAGGCGAGACAGTGGCTGGCGAAGGGCGCTCAGCCTTCGGATACCGTGCGCCGTCTCTTTGCCGAGAAGGGCATCGTCGAGCGAGGGCCGATTCCGACGACCAGACGCAAGCCGAAGAGCGCCGCCGAAGGCAGCGCCTCGTGAGCGCATTCGACGACGAATTTGGGCTGTTCAGCGAAACGGTCGTCGACGAGCCGGAGCCTCTCGAGGCTCGAGGTAGACTGAGTCGAGAGCCTCAAGACAGGGCCAAAGCAATTGCTACGCCGAGCCAGCCGGCAGCGCGACCCAGCCGCAGGCCGCAGCGCCGCGAGCGACGGCCGAGCGAAGCGGCTGACCCTTGGGCCGGCCATCGTCGCG